>JAZLEK010000060.1:0-34997 GCA_045615225.1 Acutalibacteraceae bacterium
TATCGATAACTTCATTGATTTTGGAGAAACTCATACGAGTGTTCTTGCCGAACTGGACCGGCTTTACCATTGCTTTAGATGCCATAAGCTTTAATCACTCCTTATTAATTATGCACGAAAAACGTGCAGAAACCTGACGGAAAATATCGCATTTTTACACTCTTTGACAGTGTCGAAAGGGCATAATAAGCCATATTGACCCAGTATCAGTAATTACATATTATACAAGATGTCTGTTGGCTTGTCAATACCTTTTTATAAAATTTTTCCAATTTTTTTAAGGCAAAAAAAATCGGTCCTGAAGGACCGATTTTTTATTCTTCAATTTGTTTTTCTTCCATAATTTTGCGGAAGTCTTCGCCCGAAATTTTTTCCTCATGGAAAAGTACTCTGGCAACCTCGTTAAGCTTATCCATATTAGCTCTGAGTATGTCAAGTGCTTTTTCATACTGTGTCATAACAATAGACTCAATTTCTTCATCTATCATTGCGGCAATTTTGTCGGAATAGTTGGGGGTTGAGGAGAAATCTCTTCCAAGGAAGACCTCATTATTATCATTGCCGTAAACAACAAGACCAAGCTTTTCACTCATACCGTATTTGGTAATCATTTTTCTTGCTATATCGGTAGCGCGCTGCATATCGTTGGAAGCGCCTGTACAGATATCATCTTGTGTAAGTTGTTCTGCAGCACGGCCGCCGAGGAGCGAACAAATCTGTTCTATAAGACTGTTTCTGGAAACGTGACCTTTTTCTTCGGTGGGCAGATACATTGTATAACCTGCTGCCATACCGCGAGGAATAATTGAAATCTGGTGAACGGGGTCTTGGGTTGGTAAGAAATAGGAAACAATTGCGTGTCCTGCTTCGTGATAAGATGTAATCATCTTATCCTTATCCTTAACCACGTGGGATTTCTTTTCTGTTCCCATTACAACCTTGATGGTTGCTTCTTCAATCTGGGTTTGGGTGATTGCCTTGAGTCCAACTCGAGCCGCAAGAAGCGCCGCTTCATTTAAAAGATTGGCGAGGTCTGCGCCTGTGAAGCCAGAAGTAGAATGAGCAATATCTTTAAGGTTTACGTCGGGACCAAGTGGCTTTCCGCGGGAATGAACCTTTAATATTTCTTCTCTTCCCTTTGCATCGGGATAGTTGACTGTTATCTGACGGTCGAAACGGCCGGGACGGAGAAGCGCGCGGTCGAGAATGTCGGGGCGGTTGGTTGCCGCCATAACAATAACGCCCGAATTTTCACCGAAACCATCCATTTCAACGAGAAGTTGGTTAAGAGTTTGTTCTCTTTCATCGTGTCCTCCGCCGAGTCCTGCGCCACGCTGACGACCAACGGCATCGATTTCATCGATAAACACGATGGAGGGAGCGTTTTTCTTAGCCTCATCGAAAAGGTCGCGAACACGGGACGCGCCGACACCGACAAACATTTCAACAAAGTCGGAACCCGAAATTGAGAAGAAGGGTACTCCGGCCTCCCCTGCTACCGCCTTTGCAAGTAAGGTTTTACCTGTGCCCGGAGGGCCCACCAAAAGCACACCCTTTGGAATTTTGGCGCCAAGGTCGTTAAAGCGTTTGGGGCTCTTAAGGAAGTCGACAATTTCTTCAAGCTCCTGTTTTTCTTCGTCTGCGCCTGCAACGTCGATAAAGGTCGTTTTTTTGTTTGGGTCGGCCCTTTTGATTTTTGCTTTGCCGAAGCCCATTGTTTTATCCATACCCATACCGCCGCTCATCTTCTTCATCATAAATATCCAGAAGACTGCAAGCACGCCTATTAAAAGAACTGTGGGCAGAAGGCTTAGAATCCAAGAGGTTTCTCCCCCGCTTTTGTAGTCCATTTTAATAAGAGCCGCGGTGTTATTCGGGTCTTGTTCTCTAACTCTGTCATTGTGAGCCAAAACAAATTCGTTTACATCGTTATAAAAAATATTTGGGTCTGCAATGGTGTAACGATATTCTTTGCCATCATTTCTTTTTACATATATAAGTTCGCCACTGTAAAGATTCAGCTGATAGGCTGAAATTTGATTGGTTTTAACCATTTCTACAATTTCATAGTATTTTGTCTTGTTGACATTCTTAGTGCTGAGTGACACAGCAATAATTGTAACTATGAAAATTATAGGCACTACTATATAGAGCAGTATGTTACGCAAATTTTTCTTCAAGTTTTAGTTCGTCCTTTCTTTATTCACTGTAAACCGAGGGGGACAAAACGCCCACATAGGGTAAATTGCGGTATTTTTCATCGTAATCCAGACCGTAGCCAACAACAAAGGCGTCGGGTATCTGTGCTCCGACATAATCGGCAACAATATTTGCCTTTCTGCGTTCGGGTTTATCGAGCAATGTGCATATTTTAACACTTGCAGGGCCTCTGGTCAATAGTATTTCCTTAAGGTTTGAAAGGGTAACACCCGAATCGAGAATGTCTTCAACTATTAAAAGGTCATAGCCCGCAAGATTGATATCAAGGTCCTTTATAATCTTAACCGTTCCCGAAGTAGTTGTGCCCGAGCCGTAGGAAGAAACCGACATAAAGTCAATTCTCAGCGGCAGTTTTATTTCTCTTAGCAAATCTGCCATAACCATAACCGAGCCTTTCAGCACGCTTACAACTAAAAGATTTTTATCCTTATAGTCTTCGGTGATTTGTTTTCCAAGTCGCTTGATTATCTCTTTGAGTTCGTCCTCCGAAAGCAATACCTTTTCGATATCATTATTAATCATATTTAACTTCCCCCGAATTTTATGATTTATTATTTGTTATAAATTCAATTGCTTTATTTGTGTTTTTATCAACCGCAACACGCTCATCTACACCGACACCATATACCCAAACAACACCGTCATCATCTGCCGCAACAGGAATAACATCACGAAGCTCTTCGGGTATTTTAAGTTCGTTCATAAGCTTTTTCAGACTTTTTGTACAGTTTCTGCCCAAAAGACGTATTTTGTCGAAAGGTTCTCTTGTGCGAACTGTCAGTTTGCCGTTTATTTTATCACAGTCTACTGCATTTTTTAAAAACAAATTGTTAACATTTGAAGAATTTTTAACAAATGTTTCCTTTTGCTGAACAAAATAAACAGGTTTACTTATCTGTGTTTTATCTGAAGAAAAGTAGAACCGACCGTTTTTGCAAAAAGCAGTAATACCATTGTTGATACTTGTTTTGCCGCCGTTTATAAGAACATTCTTAAGATTCTCAAGATGCAAAGCATCGGTCTTTGTGGCGAACCTATCTTCTAAATAAATGGCTATTACCCTTTTAATTATTGAGTTCGGTTGTACCTTCAAAACCCCCGAATCAAGGTAATCTTCTCTTTGCGCGAGTAAATAAATTCTTTTTGCAAAGTTACTTAAAAACTCTTCGTCCTCACGAAGCGAAGCGCACATTGTCGCTACCGTCTTGTTTACCGACGGATTAACCTTCTGAAGCGCCGGGACAACATTATGACGCAAAAAGTTTCTTGTGTAATCATCTGTCAGATTACTGCTGTCGGTAACGAACTTGGCGCCCTTTTCTTTAAGATAGGCTTCTATCTCCTGTCTTGTGCAGAAAATAAGAGGTCTGATATATATATCCCTTGTTGGCGGTATGCCGCAAACGCCCTTAAGCCCCGAACCTCTTGTGATGTTATATAGCACCGTTTCAAGATTATCGTCGGCCGAATGGGCTGTTGCAACAAGTCCGCAGTCTATCTCTGCAAAGGCTTTGTAACGAACATTTCTCGCGGCAAGTTCTATGCTTTCGCCTGTTTTTTCGGCTATAGACATAACATCAATTTTTTTAACGTCAAGAGGTATTTCTTTTTTCTCGCAAAGACTTCTTACAAAAGCTTCATCGCGGTCGGATTCCTCGCCTCTGAGCATATGATTTATATGTATAGCCGAAAGTGTAATTTTGTATTTTTCTGCAAGTTCCGAAAGAACATAAAGCAGACAGACCGAATCGGCTCCGCCTGACAGAGCAACCGTCACCTTTTCGGTATATTTAAGCATATCGTATTTTTCGATAGCGCTTATAACTTTATTTAACATTATCTGAATACATCCTGAGAAGCAAATCTTGTAAACTTACCATCCCAATAAAGCTCGACTGTATCAACACTGCCGTGACGGTTTTTAGCAACAATTATTTCGGCTTTGTTGGGGTCAGGCATATTTTCGGGATTTGCGTTATCTTCGGTTTCGGTGCGATAGTAGTTTTCGCGGTAGATGAACATAACTATATCTGCATCCTGCTCAATTGAGCCCGATTCACGAAGGTCTGCAAGGGCGGGTTTGTGAGACTTGCCTTTGGTTTCGGTGCCACGCGAAAGCTGAGCGCAAGCAACAACAGGTACGCCGAGCTCTTTCGCCATTGCCTTGAGGTTACGTGTAATGTCCGAAACCTCTTGAACGCGGTTTTCGGTTTTCTTTGCCGATTGCATAAGACCAAGATAATCTATTACAACAAGGTCAACCTGTCCGTTTTTAATACGGCGAAGCTTTGCCTTCATCTCAGGAACGGTAATTCCCGGTGTTTCGTCGAAATAGATTTCAGCCGATGAAAGATGTGTTCCTGCCTGAACAAGACGGGTCCATTCGTCAGTTGTAAGGTCACCTGTTCTGAGCTTTTCACTTTCAATAGAGGCTTCGTTGGAAAGCATACGCTGTGCAAGCTGGTCTCTTGTCATTTCAAGCGAGAAAAAGCAAACCGTTTTTTTGGAATTTACGGCAGCGTTGCGCGCAATATTAAGAGCAAAAGAGGTTTTACCCATACCGGGACGGGCGCCAACTATAATAAGGTCGGTTTTATTAAGACCCGTAATAACCTTATCAAGCGCCGAAATTCCTGTGGGAATACCCTTTAGCTGTTCGGCAGTTTCGGGGTCAGAAATTTTGGAAAGGCGGTCGTAGGTTTCCTCTTCGATTACCTTTCCGATATGTACAAGACCCGAAATGTCTTTGCCTTGACGGATATCATAAATCTTTTGTTCTGCGTGGTCAAGAAGCAAATCGGGGTCAAGAAGATTATCGTTTATATCCTTGATTATTGTTTCGGCTGCCAGCAGCAGAGAACGGGCATAATAACGGTCCTTTACAAGCCCGATATATGTAGCAATATTTTTCGAAGTGGGAACTGTTTTTGCAAGTTGGGTAAGGTAGGCTTTTCCACCCGCATCGTCGTAAACTCCGTTTCTCTTAAGCTGTTCAAGCAACGATACAAAATCTATCGCCTTACCACCAAGCTCAAGCATATTTCTGAGTGTTTTGTATATTTCGCGATGCTCTTTAAGATAGAAATATTCTTCCTTAAGCTGAGTTGCAACAAGATTAAGGCAATCGGGGTCGATGATGATAGAACCGAGTACAGCTTGCTCAGCTTCAATTGAATAAGGGGCATTTATTCCCGAAGTGTCGGGCAAATAACTAATTTGTTCAGCCATTTATATTTCACCTTTCGGTTGGATTTGGGTTTATGCTGTAACTACAACTGTAAAAGATGCCGAAATATCGGTAAAAAGTTTAACAGTAGCGGTGTATTCACCGTAGTTTTTAATGTCTTTTACGGTAAGTTTTTTCTTATCTATAGAAGTGCCGAGTTTTGCATTAAGCTCGGTCGCTATTTCCTTAGAGGTAATTGAGCCAAAGAGCTTTCCGTTTGCTCCTGCTTTCGCCTTGATTTCAACCTTAGAACCCTCTATTTTTGCTGCAAGTTCTTTAGCTGCTGCCTTATCCTGTTCATAATGGAAGGTGGCTGCAGCCGCCTTGCTGTTAAATTCAGCCATTGCCGAAGCATTTGCTTCTTTGGCAAGATTTTTTGGAAAAAGGAAGTTTCTTGCATAGCCGTCAGAAACGTTTACAAGTTCACCCTTTTTGCCCTGTCCTTTTACGTCCTGTAATAAAATAACCTTCATATTATCACCTTATGTTATAAATTCTTTTATTGAGGCGCGAAGCCGTTTTTCTGCAAGTTCAAAATCATCGGTTTTGATTTGACAGGCCGAAGCTGTTTTGTGTCCGCCTCCGCCGAGTTTTGCTATTATTTTTTGCACATCCACATCACCGAATGACCGCGCAGAAATATTTATATATTCTCCCGACGGGCACATTACGAAAGAAGCGCTCACCCCGTTTATGCCAAGAAGCTCATCTGCCGCTTGGGCAGTTGCAATTCTTGTAAACTGGTCTTCATATTTTGTTTTTGCTATTGCAAAATTTTCAAAAAGCTCGACCTGAGATATAATATCATATTTTCTTTTGCAAACCTCAACCGATTCTGAAAACATTTTCTTAATAAGCACGGGGTCTGCTCGGTTTTGTCTTAAAAAAGCCGCGTTTTTAAAGGTGGCGGGGCTTGTGTTCATCACAAAATTTTTAGTATCAAGCATAATTCCCGACAAAAGCGCTGTGGAGGCAACCGTTGATAGCTTGTCTACGCCAAACAGTCTGATTATTGATGTGACAATTTCACAGGCAGAAGATGCCTTGCTTTTCATATAACGCGCAACGGTTTCATCGACAAAATCTTCCGACTGTCTGTGGTGGTCTATTATTATCACCTTATCTATTCTGTCGTAAAGCTCCCTGAAGTCCATAATAATCGGTCTGTGGGTATCAACTACGATAAGAAGCGCGTTTTCATCTATCGTATCCTTGATTTCATTATAATCATATATAGATAATTCTTTATCGCTGAAACGAAGAAAATCGATAAGTGTTCGCGCCAAGGTGTTTTGTTTGTTGGCAACCATTTTGACATTATATTTGTCACGAAGCGCAAAATAGAGTCCATAGGATGCGCCGATTGAATCAAGGTCCGAAAAAGCGTGACCCATTATATATATGCAGGATGCTTGTTTTAACTGGTTTTTTAGTTTTTTTGTGAAGCGTAAAAGCTTATAGTCGGCAAAAAGCATTCCCGAATAAATATTAAACGAAAAAACCGCACACAGTATGAGAAGCGCCCCTGAAAAAGCGGTAATGAGCAAGGCCGTGAAACCGTAGCCATACATAAAAGCGCATAGCGGAATGAAAATTAAAGCCATTATAAGCGCCATTATAAGCTTGTATGAAAACTTTTTCATAGCCCTGTTCCTTTCGTTATACTTCCATAATTATCGGCATTATCATGGGACTGCGGTGGGTTGCCGAATAGAGATGCTTAGATATGCCGTCGCGAAGCTTGAGTTTTATAGAATTGATATCGTATATTTTGTGAACATAACAATATTCTAAAATATCTTCCGCAACATCACGCACCTCGCGTATAAGTTGTTCGGATTCCTTTACATAAACAAAGCCGCGCGTAACAATTTCGGGACCCGAAACAACTTCACCTGTTACTTCATCCATTGTGACCGTTATAATCATAATACCATCATCAGAAAGAAGCTTTCTGTCACGAAGAACAACACCGCCTACGTCGCCTACGCCAAGTCCGTCGACAAGCACTCTGCCCGAGGGTACGGTTTCACCAATTTTTATGGTTTTATTTGTAAGTTCTATTGTTTCACCGATATTGGCTATTACGGTGTTTTCTTTGGCTACTCCCATTGTTTGAGCGAGTAAGGCGTGTTTGTAAAGATGCTTTTGTTCGCCGTGGACCGGAATATAGTATTTGGGTTTAACAAGAGAAATCAAAAGCTTAAGTTCTTCCTGACATGCGTGACCCGAAACATGAACGTCGTACATCTTCTCATATACGACATTGGCTCCCCTTTTCATAAGCTCGTTGACAACCTTACTGACAAGCTTTTCGTTGCCCGGTATTGGGGTTGCCGAAATAATTATCATATCATTCGGCACTATTTCAACATTTCTGTGGTCGCTGAAAGCCATTCTGTGAAGCGCCGAAAGCGGTTCACCCTGACTGCCCGTTGTGATTATTACAAGTTGTTCGGGAAGATATTTCTTTATTGACTCAATATCTATAAGAACATTTTCGGGAACCTTTAAATATCCGAGTTTTTCCGCAACGCTTACAACATTAAGCATACTTCTGCCCGAAACAGCAACCTTTCTTCCGCAGTTGACCGCTTCATCTATTATCTGCTGAATGCGGTGAATGTTAGACGAGAAGGTTGCAATTATTATGCGGTTTTTACCCGCCTTTTTGAAAAGGTTTTGGAAGGATTCGCCAACAACCTTTTCCGACATTGTATAACCCGGACGTTCCGCATTGGTTGAGTCGGCAAGCATAGCGAGAACGCCGCGTTTTCCTAGTTCGCCAAAACGAGCAAGGTCAATTACCTGTCCGTCTATGGGAGTGGTGTCTATTTTGAAATCACCTGTATGGACAACGGTGCCAACAGGAGTTTTTATAGCAAATGCCACTGCGTCGGGTATAGAGTGGTTAACGTGGATAAACTCGGCGCTGAGCGCTCCGAACTGAATTGTTTGTCCCGGTGTTACCACATTTAGCTTTGCACCCGCTAAGTTTTTATGCTCCTTTAGTTTGCCTTCAATAAGTCCTATGGTAAGTTGTGTTGCGAAAATAGGAACATTTACGTTGTTAAGCAAATACGGTATCGCGCCTATGTGGTCTTCATGTCCGTGGGTAACTATAAGACCGCGTATTTTATCTTTATTAAGTGTGAGATAAGAAAAATCGGGAATTACAATATCTATACCCGGTGTTTCTTCATCGGGGAAAGCCATTCCGCAATCTACAAGCAGAATGTCATCTTTATATTCGTAAACCGTAAGGTTTTTTCCTATTTCGCCAAGACCGCCAAGTGAAATTATCTTAAGCGGTGTTTTAGGCGCTTTCGGTGCGCTTTTCTTTTTAGCGGTATTCTTCGGTTGCGCGTTTTTCTTTTGCGCCGATTTAGAAGAATACTTCTTTGGCTTTGCTTTATCTTTTTCTTTAGCCATTAAATTTTCCTCCATAATTTTATGTAGTTGCTTATACCATACAACCTACCGTCATCATAGTATAAGCATATATAATCACACTAATTGTACTTTTTCTCGGCTTAAAAGTCAAGAATAAGATAGTATGACTATACAATAATATTATAGAATTATTTTTTAAATACTAAACATAAAATTTTGTTAGTTGAAAAAAGTCGCAATTTGTGTTATACTACCAAGGTATAAAATTTTTTGGAGGTTCTGTTTTGAGTAAAAAAGTTCTTATTACCCGCGACAGCACAAGTGATTTACCCTTAGATATTATTGAGAAGTTTAATATAAAAACCATTCCTCTCGGAATAACTCTTGGTGAAAAAAATTATAGTGACGGTGTTGATATCGACCCTGATTTTATTTATAAATTTCACGAAGAGCACGGCATTCTTCCAAAAACAAGTGCCGCAAATATTTCCGAAATGGTAGATTTCTTTGCGCCCTTTGTAGAAGAAGGCTACGCTATTGTTCACTTTACAATTAGTTCCAAAATGTCTTCTACTTACCAAAACTCTCTTCTTGCTGCCGAAGAATTTGAAGATGTTTACGTTGTAGATACCGAAAACCTTTCTACCGGTGAAGCTCTCTTGATTATGAAGGCAGCCGAACTTGCAAACGAAGGTAAAACCGCAAAAGAGATTTACGATACCGTATCTGCTCTTGTCCCCTATGTTGACGCTTCCTTTGTAATTGACAACCTTGAATATCTTCACAAAGGCGGTCGTTGCTCTGCTCTTGCAGCTCTTGGCGCAAATCTGCTGAAGCTCAAGCCTTGTATACAGGTTAAAGACGGCACCATGGGCGTTTGCAAAAAATATCGCGGACGTTACATTCAGACCCTTGAAGAATACGTCGCTGACCGTCTTACCGACACGGGCGATATTGACCTTGACAGGGTATTTATAACCCACGCAGGTTGTGATGATGAAATTGTAAATACTGTTAAATCCCTTGTTGAAAAAACAGCAAACTTCAAGGAAATAATTATTTCCCGTGCGGGTTGCACAGTATCTTCACACTGTGGCAGAAACACTTTAGGCGTATTATATTTAAGAAAAACTCCTCTTGAGTAACTGTCATTATTACAGTTGTCGGCATAGTATAGGTCAGGGAGTATTTGACCGTTTCGGCGGTGAGCCATGGCTTATCTTAAAATAACCGACACAAACCCTCCCTTTTAATATATAAAAGGCATCCGATTTTTTCGGATGCCTTTTTATTTATTGTTCATTATTTTCAATGTGTTTGTCTTCGAAAATAGAAGTTTCATCTTCTTCAACTTCAAGACCGAGATTTTTTCTAAGGTCTATATCCTCATCGGGATGTTCTTCGTAATAAGGGTCTATCATAAGCTCTTTAACCTTGGGGAAAATGAGCATTTGAGTAAGCAGATGAATAAATCCGGGGAAAACCATTGTAGCCAACAATAAAGAGACTACCCACGCTATGTAATAAGGAATAAAGAAAAGCGCTACGCAAATAGCGGCAAGAAGTATTTCGGTGAAACCTATAATAAGGTTTGCTTTCCAGTTCACAAAAGCAAAAAGAAAACAGTTTTTATACATCTTTTTAAGAGGCAACTTAAAGGTTATAAGAATTAACCAAAGATGGTATTTTATAAAACGGAAAAGAATGAACATTGCAACCGAAATACCAAAACCGATAATTGTAAGCATATCGTTGCCGAAAAGATAAAAATATATTGCAAAACCATTAATAAGATCAATTATCAAATTTATGATTCCTACCGGAAGAGCCTGTTTCCAGTTTTTCTTTATGGTTTCAATAAAATCAGAAAGTCCGAAAGAATGCTTGTCTCTCGCAAGATTTCTTGCCACATTAGTTATGCCGACAGCGCCAAGACCGTTTGGAATACAAAGAACCGTCAGCACACTATAAACCATACTCACCGTGCAAAGCTTCCACAAATTGCGAAACCAGGTTTCAAATAAAACAAAAATAGTTTTTTTCTGAGGCCCGTCTTTTTTTATGCCCGGGCCGGGCTTATCATAATTAAAAAATCCACCAAATCCCATTTATAACACCACTATTTTACTTTTTTATATACAGTTTTTTCGTAAAGGCTTATATCCTTATAACCCAAAATATATGAAACCGTGCAAGCTGCAAGGGTAAGAACAACGGGCAGAAGCGCAAGAAAAATTCCGCCCCAACTGATTTGTGAAGCAGCGGTAGCGTTGCCGAAAATCAACTTTTGATAACCAAAGAAATGGTAATTAGCAAAGCTATACACCGAAAGCCCTGCGCCCATTAATTTAAGCTTTGATAAAAGCAAACAAACCCAAGAAGCTAAACCAAATACCGTAGGAATAAGACCTGCCTTAAAGCCTTTAAGTTTATCTTCATTTGTTCTTCCGCAGTTGACTGCGTTAAGGTCGCTTCGTCCAAGCTTGTTTAAGGATGAAGGAACTATTGCAAAAAACAGAACAAGCGAAACCGTTTGTGCAAGTATGTGACTTGCGATAAAAGGCGCGCCTTCAAAATCGCCCGCAAATTCTCTTGTTACAACAATTTGCTTTTTTGCTTCGGCATCTTTTTTCTTTATATCTTCGCCGTCACTGTAATAATGTATGTATTGTTCAAGCGGTTCTTCAGATTCTTCTGTTTCAAAAATTGCCGCTTCATAGCCTACCATTTCGAGGGTAAACATAGAAAACATTGCAATAAAGGAAAAGGTTACAAAAAAGCACATTATAAGACAAATTAAATATCTGCCCAAAACTGCAAAACCTTGTTTTAAAATTTGCATAACATTCCGCCTTAATATTATTTTTGACAATTATACTTTAAAAAACAATAAAATGCAAGTAGAGGTTATCCCCACTTGCATTTTGTTTACAAAATATTTATAATCAGCGCCGCAATAGCGGTAATAATAATTATTGCACCGGAAATAATGAATGCTTTCTTTTTCGCGCGTTTTCTGCGAACAAGTTCTCGAAGATTTGTATCGGCATTTGCGTTATTCGTAATTTCAACAATATATTCTCTTGCCTTTGCGTGAAGTATCTCTTCGGGAAAATCTTTTTTCCCGGGAGTTATAAAAAGCAGCACCCTTTCAAAATACTTATTCCCCGTATCATTTATTTCAATTATCTGTTTATTTACACCCTTTACCAACCTTTTTCCTCCCTTGAGTTTTTACGTAATATATTTTTTACAATTTTTAGTAAAAATATTCACAAAAAAGCCTGTAAAACAATTGCTTTTTCGGTTTGGTTAGTGTAGAATAGTATATTATATTATATATAAATACAGAGGAATCAATATGAAGGTTGATGAAACAGTCAAAAAAGAAACAATATATATCGCCGCCTTCAGCGCCGTGCTCAGTGTGCTTATGCAGGCCGTTTTTCTAATTAGCGGTCAGTGGCACTTTTCGGTGCTTCTTGGTAATCTTTGGGGCTATGCGGCAGCTGTGGCAAACTTTTTCCTTTTAGGAATTACGGTACAAAAGGCCGTAACCAAAGATGAAGAGGAAGCAAGAAAAACCATTAAACTTTCTCATACCCTCAGAAATATGATGATTCTTATTGTGGCAGTAATAGGTATAGTTGTTCCCGTTTTCAACACCTGGGCTTCAATTATTCCTCTCTTCTTCCCGCGAATTTCAATATTTTTCAGAGGATTTTCTAAAAACAAATAAGAAAGGAGACTTCGAGGTGATGCTTTTATGAAGCAAAAAAGCTTTGGTTTTATAGCGGTAGACATACTTTACATTTTGATGATGGTCTTACCCTTAATTGCCGCAATAACACTTAAAGTTTTAACAAATCCCGTAAGTGAAGGCGTTAATATAACGGGAGCCCGTATATTCTTCACAATACCTATGCCCTTACAGGATTTGATTATTACCGAAGCTCAAATTAATTCCCTTTGCGTTATGATAATGCTTGCGGGTGTATGTCTGTTCTTAACTCACGGACTAAGAACTCGCGATATCAGCGTTCGTCAGCACCTTGCGGAATGGATTGTTGAAAAGGTAGATAAACTTGTTAATGACAGTATGGGCGAATATTTTGCAGGTTTTGTCCCCTTCATAATTTCTATTTTTGGGTTGTCTGCATTTTCCAGTTTTATGAGTTTGTTTGGACTTTTCCCACCAACTTCAGATATAAATATCGTGGGCGGTTGGGCGCTATTGGTCTTCTTCCTTATAACCTATTATAAAATGAAGTGCGGACCGCTTCGTTATCTCAAGGGATTCGCCGAGCCGGTAGCCTTCTTGGCTCCTATAAATTTAATAAGCGAATTCGCAACACCTATTTCTATGGCATTCCGTCATTACGGAAATGTTCTTTCGGGCTCGGTTATCGGCGTGCTTATTGCAACAGCGCTTCAGGGTCTTTCGAATTTGGTTTTGGGTTGGTTGCCCGGTTTCCTTGGTGAATTCCCCTTCCTTCAAATAGGTCTGCCCGCAATACTGTCGGCTTACTTCGATGTGTTCAGCGGCGCGTTACAAGCATTTATTTTTGCTATGCTTACAATGATGTATGTGTCAGACGGCTTCCCGATTGATGATTACTTCTCCCGTAAAGCAGCAAAACAAAATAAAAATAAAACAAAACAAAAAACGGAGGTTATTTAATTATGTTGGAACTCGCTATTGGTATTCTTCTTGGTGGTTGTGCTTTAGGCGCAGGCTGTGCAATGATTGCAGGTATAGGCCCCGGTATTGGTGAAGGTAACGCTGTTGCCGCCGCTTGTGAGGCCATCGGCCGTCAGCCCGAATGCAAGGGCTCTGTTACAAGCACAATGCTTATGGGTTGCGCAATTGCAGAAACAACCGGTCTTTATGCACTTGTTATTGCAATTCTTCTTATCTTTGTTGCTCCTAATATTTTAGTTAACATTCTTCTCAGAGCTGTTGGCGCATAAAGGAAGGTATAAACCATGCAAACTTTAGATGTCATATCTGTCAACCTGTGGCAGATTTTGATTTCTCTTGCTAATCTTGCTATCCTATTCTTTTTAGTAAAAAAGTTGTTTTACAAGCCTGTAAAAAAGATTTTAGAAAAGCGCGAAGAAGAAATTAACGTGCATTATTCAGCTGCAAAGCAGGCAGAAAGTGAAGCTATAGACAGCAAGAATAAATATGAATCTGCTCTTTCGGGCGCTAAGGCTGAGGCTGATGAAATTATTAAAGATGCCGCCGAAAAGGCAAAGCGCAGAAGTGAAACAATAATTGACGATGCCGAAGCTAAGGCCGACCGAATTTTAAGGCAGGCCGAACAGGATGCTGAACTTGAGCGCTTTAAGGCTACCGACAGTATAAAAAGAGAAATTATTGAAGTTTCAAGCGCACTTTCTGAAAAACTATTAGACCGAGAAATCAATGCTGATGACCACAAGGCTTTAATAGATTCGTTTATTGAAGAAATAGGTGACGGCAATGAATAATGTTGCTCAGGAATACGGTACTGCTCTTTTTATGCTTGCAAGTGAAGAAAATAAGGTGGCTTCTTTCAGAGAATCGCTTGCTGTGTTTAAGCGCGCCTTTAAAGATGAACCCGAATATCTCACCTTCATTTCTTCTCCAGGCATACCTTTAACCCAAAGACTCGAGTCCATTACTACTGTGTTTGCGAACAGTGTGGAAGAAAATGTGCTTAATTTTCTTTTACTTCTTTGCGAAAAAAACAGGTTGGACTGTTTTGATGATGCCGAAATTACCTTTGAGGCTTTATACGATGAGTCTCAGCGCACCATAAACGTCAGGGTTAAAAGCGCAGTTTCTCTTAGTGACGACCAAAAAGCAAGGCTTCAGGAAAAGCTTGAGCAAAAATATAAGTGCAGGGTCGACACACAATATATCATTGATACCACATTGCTCGGCGGTGTAATTGTTGAGGCAGACGATACAGTTATTGACGGTAGTTTGCGCCACCGTATCGGGCAGATTAAGGAAGTGATTGGCAGATGAATATAAGACCTGAAGAAATCAGCAGTGTTATTAAACAACAAATTAAAAATTATAAAACAAAGCTTGAAATGACCGAAACAGGCACCGTTATCCTCGTTGGTGACGGAATTGCGCGCGTTTACGGACTGCGCGCCTGTATGGCAAACGAGCTTTTGGAATTTGAAGACGGAAGCTTCGGTATGGCGCAAAACCTTGAAACCGAAACCGTTTCGGTTGCGCTTCTTTCTGACAACAATAATATCCGCGAGGGTTCTACCGTACGTCGTACAGGTAAGGTTTTATCCGTTCCCGTTGGTGAAAAGCTTTTAGGCCGTGTTGTAAACGCGCTAGGCGAAGCTATCGACGGCAAGGGCGCTATTGATACAAAATTCAGCCGTCCTATTGAATCGGAGGCTCCCGGAATAATTGAAAGAAAAAGCGTTTCGGTACCGCTCCAGACAGGTATTAAGGCTATTGACAGTATGATTCCTATCGGCCGCGGTCAGCGTGAGCTTATTATCGGCGACCGCCAGACAGGTAAAACCGAAATTGCCATTGATACCATAATTAACCAAAAGAATTCCGATGTTATATGTATATATGTAGCTATAGGACAGAAAAACAGCTCGGTAATTCAGCTTGCAAATAATCTTGCCGCAGCAGGAGCTATGGAATATACCATTATCGTTTCGGCTTCGGCTTCTGAGTCGGCTCCGCTTCAGTATATTGCCCCCTACTCAGGCTGCGCTATGGCAGAATATTTCAGAGAACAGGGCAAAGACGTTCTTATAATTTATGACGATTTATCGAAGCACGCCGTTGCTTACAGAGCGTTATCCCTCTTAATCCGCCGTCCTCCCGGACGCGAGGCTTACCCGGGTGATGTTTTCTATCTGCACTCCCGTTTGCTTGAACGCGCGGCTTGTGTTGCTCCCGAATACGGCGGCGGCTCAATTACCGCTCTTCCCCTTATTGAAACACAGGCGGGCGACGTTTCGGCGTATATTCCAACCAACGTTATTTCTATAACCGACGGACAGATATTCCTTGAAACCGAGCTTTTCCATTCGGGCGTTATGCCGGCAATAAACCCCGGTATTTCTGTAAGCCGTGTTGGTGGTTCGGCTCAGCTCAAGGCTATGAAAAAGGTTTCGGGCGAACTGAAGCTTTTGTATTCACAATATCGTGAGCTTCAAGCCTTTGCTCAGTTTGGAAGTGACCTTGATGCCGATACAAAGGCGCGTTTGGCTCTTGGTGAACGCATCGTTGAGGTTTTAAAGCAAGGCCGCAACTCCCCTGTTCGCGTTGGCTGTCAGGTTGCTATAATCTACGCTGTTATTAACGGCTATCTTAACGATATACCCGTTAGCAAGGTTAAAGCATACGAGCTCTCCCTTTACGAGCTGCTTGAAAATAAATATCCCGAATTCTTAAAGCGTATGGAAGAAGGCTTTTGGGAAGATGAGGATATAGCCACCCTGAAAACCGCGCTTGGCGAGATGCAGAGGTGAATTTATGGGCTCTGATATTAAAAGCTTAAGAGTCAGAATTAAAAGTGTCAGTTCCACCCAACATCTGACCAAAGCTATGGGGCTTGTTGCTTCATCGAAAATCAGGAAAGCAAACCTTGCAATGCAAAAAAGCCGCGAATATATGAACACGGTTGAAGAAACAATTAACGAGCTTACTTCCATCAGAGAATGTCAAAAAAGCCCTTATATGAAAGAGGGCGAAGGAAAGCTCAGACTTATAGTAATTGCAGGTGACCGCGGACTTGCAGGTGGTTATAACGCTAACATTTTCAGACTTATGAGAGAATTTGAAAATGTTGAAGTTATCCCTATTGGTAAACGCGCATGTGAAAGATACGGCAAGGAGCCCGTTCTTGCGGAATATTTTTCCTATAAAGATGCTCATATTTTGTCTAAAAAGCTTTGCGAAGACTTTATAAACGGCGAATATGACAAACTTGGAATTATTTATACAAAATATCATTCTATGATGTCACAGGAAGCCTCTGTACGCTTTGTTCTTCCACTTAGCAAAACAGAAAACGAAAAATCTGTCGGCGCAATTTTCGAACCCGACGAACTGACAGTTTTGAATGCGGCTGTTCCCGAATATGTAACAGGTGTTATTACCGCCTGTATAAAAGAAAGCGTAGCAAGTGAAGTTTCGGCAAGAAGAGTTGCTATGGACTCTGCCGACAAAAACGCACAGGAAATGCTTGCAAATCTTAGTCTTCAATATAACCGCGCCCGTCAAAGCTCGATTACTCAGGAAATTACCGAAATCGTTGCAGGAAGCGGACTATAAAAAGACTTTACTAATAAGGAGATTGACACTATGTCCACTAAAGCAAACGGAACCGTTTCACAGGTTATGGGACCTGTTGTTGACGTATCCTTTGAAGAGGGTACTCTTCCCTCTATATATAACGCTCTTACAATGCAAAACGGAGATAAAACTCTTACCGTTGAGGTTGCTCAGCATATTGGTGACAATGTTGTAAGATGTATTGCTATGTCCTCTACCGACGGACTTCGCAGAGGCACTCCTGTCACCGATACTGGAAGCCCGATAAGCGTTCCCGTTGGAAGAGATACCTTAGGCAGAATTTTCAACGTGCTTGGTGATACCGTAGATAACAAGCCCTTTGAAAGCGACGCTGAGCGTTGGAATATTCACCGCCCTGCCCCCAGCTACAGTGAGCTTTCCACATCTACCGAAATACTTGAAACAGGTATTAAGGTTATTGACCTTATCTGTCCCTATTCAAAAGGCGGTAAAATCGGTTTGTTCGGCGGTGCCGGTGTTGGTAAAACCGTTCTTATTATGGAGCTTATCAACAATATTGCAAAGCAACACGGCGGACTTTCGGTGTTTACCGGTGTTGGCGAACGCACCCGTGAGGGTAATGACCTTTACAACGAAATGACAGAATCGGGCGTTCTTTCCAACACAACACTCGTTTACGGACAGATGAACGAGCCCCCGGGAGCCAGAATGAGAGTTGCTCTTTCAGGTCTTACTATGGCCGAATATTTCCGAGATGAAGAACATCAGGACGTTCTTTTATTTATTGATAATATTTTCCGTTTCACTCAGGCAGGTAGTGAGGTTTCGGCGCTTCTTGGCCGTATGCCGTCCGCCGTTGGCTATCAGCCGACACTTGCCAACGAAATGGGCGCTCTTCAGGAAAGAATCACCTCCACTAAAAAAGGTTCTATTACCTCTATTCAGGCAGTTTATGTTCCTGCCGATGACTTAACAGACCCTGCTCCTGCAACAACCTTTGCTCACCTTGATGCTACAACGGTTTTATCGCGTGGTATTGCTTCACAGGGTATTTACCCCGCTGTTGACCCTCTTGAATCTACAAGCCGTATACTCTCCCCCGAAATTTTAGGTGAAGAGCATTATACCGTTGCAAAGGAAGTTCAGCGTATTCTTCAGCGTTATCAGGAGCTTATGGATATTATTGCAATTATGGGTATGGATG
Source organism: Acutalibacteraceae bacterium (assembly GCA_045615225.1). Classification (GTDB taxonomy): domain Bacteria; phylum Bacillota; class Clostridia; order Oscillospirales; family Acutalibacteraceae; genus SFWF01. The sequence continues at coordinate 18,337 of JAZLEK010000060.1, forward strand.
AGCTTTCTGACGATGATAAGCTTCTTGTTGCCCGCGCACGTAAAATTCAGCGTTTCCTCTCTCAGCCATTCGATGTTTCTGAGAAATTCACAGGCTTCGAGGGTAAATACGTTCCTCTAAACGAAACTATACGCGGATTTAAAGAAATTATTGAAGGTAAGCACGACGATTTGCCCGAATCGGCCTTCCTTTTTGTTGGAACGATAGACGAAGCGGTTGAAAAGGCAAAGAAGGTGGCACGATGAACACCTTTTTACTTGCTATATCTTCCCCTGACGGAGATATTTTCAGAGAAAAGGTGCGCTTTTTATCACTTCGTGGCGCCGAGGGTGACCTTGCGGTTATGGCGGGTCATATTCCTTTTGTAACCACCGTAAAGCCCTGTGATGTTAAAATTCTTCTTGAAGATGAAACCGAAAAAATCGGTAAAACCGACGGAGGCATTTTAACTGTTGGCAGTGATATGGTAACACTTTTATCGGGTAGTTTTACATTTTAGGACGAACAGATGAAAATAATTATAAAAGACAATAATATTGAACTTCACGAAGTTAAAAACTTTGTGCTTTCCGAAACGCTTGACTGTGGTCAGGCGTTTCGTTGGAGTGAGACCGATAAAGATGTGTGGCAAGGCGTTGCCTTTGGTAAGTTTTTAAAAATAGGTTCAAAGGACAAAGTTATAACTCTGTTTGATACGACAAAGGAAGATTTTGAACTTTTTTGGAAAGACTATTTCGACCTTGACAGAAATTATGCCGAAATTCTGTCGGTTTTATCTGACAACGAGGTGCTTAAGGCAGTGGGTGAATTTGCCGGCGGAATCAGAATTTTGAGACAAGAGCCTTGGGAAGCTCTTTGTTCATTTATAATTTCGCAAAACAACAATATTCCCCGAATCAAAGGCATTATTGAGCGGCTTTGCGAAAATTTTGGCGAAGAGATTAGCCACGGCGTTTACTCCTTCCCAACCGCCCAAAAAATTGCGGCTTTAACCCTTGAGGATTTAGCTATTCTTCGAAGCGGTTTTCGCGCTAAGTATATTCTTGATGCCGCAAAAAAGGTTGCAAGTAAAGAAATTATACTTGACGATTTAAGAAATCTTCCTTTAGATTTAGCGAGAGCCGAGCTTTTAAAAATTTACGGGGTTGGCGAAAAGGTTGCCGATTGTACGCTTCTTTTTGGGCTTTCTCATATTGAAGCCTTTCCAAAAGATGTTTGGATAAAACGAGCCATCGGCAAGCTGTTTGATGGTGTTTTACCCGAATGTGCAAAAGAGTATGCAGGAATTGCACAACAATATATTTTCCATTATGCGAGAATGACAAAACTTGAAATTTAAAACGACCTTGTTTTACAAGGTCGTTTTCTTTATTTTGTGGGTATTATGAATTTTCTGGATTCGGTCAATATATCTTCACTTATATTATTAAGCGCCTTTATTTCTTCCACACTGCTGTTATATCTGCGGGCAATATCCCATACTTTTTCGCCCTTATCGGCAAAATAAAGCACTATGCTACTTTCGAATTTTTTATTGCTACAGCAGTTTTCATCCTCAATGGCATCTGTTATAAATTCATATTGCAAGGTATTGTAAAGCTTGATTGACACTTGAGGTTCTATTGCAACAGAAATTGTATTTGCGCCTGTGATTGTATATGAACAATGCTTTACCGAAATATCATATACTGCCATCGGGTTATTCATAGTTTCTTTTGAAGTATATGTGTATTCGTAATCGACAGGTCTTTCAAAGCACTCGGGGTTTCCGTCACAGTCATAAACAAGCAGACTTACTATCATTGTTCCGCTGATTTTAAGAGTGTTGTCTTCAAATTTTGCCGAAGAGGACTTGTTTTCACACCACATATCAATTACCGACCCAACCGCGCCATCGGTAAATTCAAGATTCTTTTTAGCAACAAAGCTCTCAACAAAGCAGTCTTTAATTTTTTTGAAGGTGAATTTGTCTTTCACAAAATTATAACCTGCGCCTGTTGAATAGGCATCAATTACCGTCGGTATTTCTTCATCACAGTATGCCTTAACCGAAACCGTAAGCTTTAAGGCAACCGAAAACGAGCGTATCTCTTCATCCTGAGAAGGTCTTGGTGTTAGTTCGCAAAATACAACCTTAACCTCGCTATCGCACTTGCAGTTATCGTGTATGCCTTCAACGTCGACCATTTGACTGAACGGGAAATCCTCGGCAAAGCTTTGGGGACGTGTTCCTTCGGTGGTTTGATAGAGCACATAGGTCTTTATCGTTCCCTTAACCATCACCTTACCGCCCATTATCTTTGTATCATCTATGACAGCAACCGCGTTACTTCTTATAACGCTTTCAACCGAGGGCTGAGAATTTCCAATAGAAATTTCCTCTTCAATAACAAGATTTTTTTCACCCTTACCTGTCGGTGTTGTGCATTCGGTATTTTGTCTTAATTGTTCAATTGTTCGGCTGTCGATATCACAAACTATTTCTTTACTATAGATTTTATATGCCGAATATTGTACACAAACCGAACCGATTATACTTACACTGTTATCGTTTTTAAGCTTTACGGTAAATTTGTCATCAAATACCTTTCCCTCAACCTCTGCATCTGATAAATCATAATTCGTCTCTATGGTTTTAGAGAAAAACATTGTGTGTTCGTGGTTTGCAAGACAATTTTTACCGTCAATATATATTATGCATACCGTAACTGTACCCTCAAAGGTTATGGTCTTATCTGATATGTACTCACTTGTCAGAACACTCTTCGATGAGCATTTTATGATTCTTTTTACTTCATTTTTGCAATGTATTTGCGCGGTTTCCTCCATTTGAAATTCAAATGTGTCTGAAACAAGAAGTTCTTCGCTTTTTACGCTGTGCTTCGTAAATTTTATATCCATCATTTATTCTCCTTTTTCGTTTTAGTACAGTATATTAAACAAATCTCTAAAATATGAAAACCGTCGAGAATAATTCTCGACGGTTTTTATGTATTATTGATTCTCAGCCTTTTTAACTCCGAATATGAGTCTTAAAATTCCGCTTATCAGCTTTGGACTTTTAACAAGAACAACCTTCATTAAAATCCTCCTATCGACAGTTTTTATTAAGTAACAATCCCATAACTATTAGTGATGCTGAAAGTAAGACGACCAGCCATCTGAGAGGTAAAAAGAAGGCCAACATTACACCTACCGAAAATGTAATTATAAAAAATCCGTTTCGGTTAGACTTTCTTCTTCTGATATGACCACCCGCCTTTCACTTTCTAATACCATTATATTTAAAAAATCAAAAAGCGTGAAAAAAATAAGCGAGGACAACATCCACGCTTATTTTTTAATATTCCAAGCATTAATATCCTTAAGCTCTTCGAATATTGTTTTATATGATTTGTATCTTGACGGCTGAATTTTTCCTGCCTTCACAGCCTCAAAAACGGCGCAACCCTTTTCACCAATATGGTTACAATCAGAAAATCTGCAATCAAATTTAAATTCATCGAAATCGGGGAAGAAGTTGCAGAGATTTTCTTTGAATTCAAGGTCATCCTTATCGGCCTCAAGAGAAGAAAAACCAGGGGTATCTGCCACATAACCCTCAAAACTGTGGGGGAAAAGTTCGGTATGTCTTGTGGTATGGCGTCCTCTGCCGAGCTTGCTGCTAACATCCCCCGTACTTAAATTCAGTGTCGGAAAAATTTTGTTCAGAAGACTTGATTTTCCTGCCCCCGAATTGCCTGTAAAGGCACTTATATTACCCTTAAGCTCGGCAATTATTTCTTCTATTCCCTCGCCCGTTTTTGCAGAACATGCAATAGTCTTTAAACCGGCGCCCCTATATATTTCGCACCAAGGCGATACATCTTCGAGGTCGGTTTTATTAAATACTATTACGGGGTCAATATTTTTATAGACGCATAGCGCTGTCATTCGGTCAATAAGCAAGGCATTTGGCGACGGTACTACCGAAGAAGAAACAATAAAAAGCTTATCTATGTTGGCAACAGGCGGTCTGTTAAGTATATTCTTTCTCGGTAAAACAGCGTCTACAACGCCGTTTTCACCGCTTAAGGTTATGTTTACCCTATCGCCCACCAAAAGACTTTGGCTAATGTTTTTAAACTTACCTCGGGCTTTACATTCTATAACCGTCTTATCGGCAGTTTCAACATAATAAAAGCCCGAGATTGCTTTAATTATTAATCCTTCCATAATTTACGATACGGTAGTTGTAGCTATGCATCTGCCGTCAACTTCTTCGTAACCCGTGAAGGTTATATCTTTAATTTTAACTTCTCCGATAAGCTCATTATAGTAATACATACTATAAGTTTTAGGGAATTCAGTAATTTCAATTCCATCGAAGGTATACATATCCTGATATTTCAGGTCAATTGTATCTCTCGTTCCCTTTACCTCTTCGCCGTTATATTTTAAATAAACCTCTACCGTAGCTTCTTCCTTGTATTTTGGAATCGAAACAGTTGTGCTGAGAGGGGGCAATTTGCCCTTGCTGACACTGATATCCACCATTGTTCCTCGACCTACCTCTGCAGAGGTATCGGGGTCGGGAGTCATAGCGCAGACATAACCCGCAGGATAATCGTTAGAATAAACTTCGGTAACTGTACCGAGAACAAGGCCCTGATAGCTGAGCTTACTTTCAACATAATCCTTGTGTTCTCCTACAAGGTTTGGAAGCTTTACAAGGTCTTCCGGAGGACCTGAGCAGACATAAAGAGTTATTTCACAGTCAGAGGGCACATCCTTTTTAGCAAGAGGCACCGTTTTTATAACATGGTCCACCTCAACATCGGCATTGGTTTCATATTCGATTTTTATATCATCTACATCAAAACCTGCATTTTCAAGAATGGTTTTAGCCTGAAGCAAGGTCTTTTCATAAACATCAGGGAAGGATATCATTTTTTGACCTAAACTAACTGTCAAGGTAACTGTTCCGCCCTCTTTTATGCTTGAGCCATCCTCAGGATTCTGACGGCAAACAATGCCTGCCTCATATTCCGAATTATATTCAGGCTGTTCCCATTTAATATTATATTTTCCGTTATATTCACTGCCTAAGACTTCGTCCTGTGTCATACCTACAAAGTTGGGCAGTTTTACCTCATCAACCCCTGTTGTGAAGAATTTGAAGGCGTAAAGCATTACAAAAACAAGCGCCAACACAAAGGTTATTGTGATGCCGAGCAATACAGGAATAATCGGCGATTTGCCTTCCTTCTTTTGCTCTTTTACAGGCTCTTCCTCATCGTTTTGATTTAAAGCGGGAATATATTTTGTTGGAGAATCGTCAACAAAATAATCATAATCAAAGGTAACGGCAGGATTCTTTTTGAAGGTTTCAAGGTCGCAAAGCATCTCTGAAGCCGATTTGTATCTGCGTACCCCGTCCTTTTGCATGGCATGCATGGTAATCTGTTCAAGACCAAGAGGAATTGAACCGTTAATATCACGCGGTAAGGTTGGGTCTTTTTGCAGTTGCATAATTGCTACAGATACTGCGCTTTCGGCCTGGAAAGGCAACTTTCCTGTGAGCATTTCATAAAGCATTACACCGACAGAATAAAGGTCGGCCTTTTCGTCGGTTTTTTCACCCTTTGCCTGTTCGGGACTAATATAATGAACAGAACCGATTGCTTTATCGGTAATTGTAACCTGTTCGCTTCTTGCAAAACGGGCAATACCAAAATCGGCAACCTTGATAACGCCGTCGGGCAACACCATAATGTTTTGGGGTTTGATATCGCGGTGTACAACACCCTTGTCGTGAGCGTGCTGAAGTCCTCTGAGTATTTGCAAAGTAAACTGTACAGCCTCATTCCAGGAAAGAGGTCCGCTCTTTTCTATATATTCTTTGAGTGTTATTCCGTCAATATATTCCATTACAATATATTGTATAAGGTCACCGAAGCTGACGTCATAAACCTTTACAACATTTGGGTGGGAAAGCACAGCAATTGCCTTCGATTCGTTTATAAAACGACGCAGGAATTCATCGTTTCCCGTGTATTCTTCCTTTAAAATTTTAACGGCAACAATTTTGTTTTCTAAATTATCGTAGGCCTTGTAGACAACAGCCATTCCGCCGACGCCTACAATTTCCTGTAATTCATATCTGCCGTCAAGTCTTTTTCCAAGATATTTATCCATAAAACAAACCTTCTTTGAAATATTAATAGACGAGTACCGCCGTTATATTATCTGTTCCGCCCGCCTCATTGGCTTTATCTATAAGCGTTTGAGCACATTCTTCTTTCGGTGTGTTTTTAATGAGTTCAAAAAGACTTTGCTCATCGAGATGGTTGGAGAGTCCGTCGGTACAGATAAGGAGAACTGCATTTTCAGGCTTTAAAACAATATTATAATCGCACCTTACCTCAGGTTCTGTACCGATAGCGCGCGTGATTATATTCTTTCTCGGGTGGATTTTAGCCTCTTCTTCGCTGATTTCCCCCTTGTTTACCATTGCCTGAACAATAGAGTGGTCGGTTGTAAGCTGTTCAATTTCCGAGCTTGTTATAAGATATGCTCTGCTGTCTCCGACATGAACAATGTGGGTAAGATTTTCGGCAACAAGCGCAACAACCACCGTTGTACCCATACCTTCATATTCTTCTTTTTGATTTGCGAGCTCGTAGACTTCGGTATTTGCCGAGGCTACCGCGGCGCGAAGCATATTTTCTACTCCTGTAGAGCTCATTTTGGGGGAATATGATTTTACAATATAATCCGAAATAACGGTTGCGGCGCGCTCACTTGCTACATTTCCGCTTTTGGCTCCGCCCATGCCATCACAAACAACGGCAAAAATCGTTCCGTTATCAAATTGGCCCGCGTAAAACGAATCTTGATTTACTTCTCTCTTTTTGCCTGTATCAGTTTTACTGTAAACCTTCATTTTTCTCCCCTCCTTTTTCTTCAAATTTTCGTCGAAGCTGTCCGCAAGAGGCTTCTATATCCCCTCCAAGCGTTCTTCTGACCGTTGTATTTACACCAAGACTGCCGAGCTTGTCTGCAAAATTCTGCAGGGCTTTACGGTCTGATTTTTCGTAACTGTTTTCCTTTACGGGATTAACCGGAATTAAATTAACGTGACAAAGAATACCCTTTAAAATCCGCGCAAGCTGTAAAGCGCATTCATCAGTATCGTTTTTACCTTTTATCATTGCATATTCGAAGGATATGCGTCTTCCCGTTACCGACTGATAATCTCTGCAAGCCTTTAAAAGCTCGTTTATATTCCACCTTTTATTTACCTTCATCATTTCACTTCTGATATCATCAAAGGGCGCGTGAAGCGAAATGGATAGGGTTATTGGTAAATTAAGCTTAGCAAGTTCATATATACCCGTTACAACACCCGAGGTTGAAAGCGAAATGTGGCGATAACCGATTCCAAGCCCTTCGGGGTCGGATACGAGCTCTAAAAACCTTTTTACGTTTTCAAAATTGTCAAGCGGTTCTCCCATACCCATTAAAACTATATTAGAGACCCGTATGTTATTATCCTTTCCCGCCATCATTACCTGTGCCAACATTTCACTTGGCAAAAGGTTGCGGCAAAGTCCGTTTAGGCCCGAAGCGCAGAAGCTACACCCCATACGGCAACCTACCTGTGTAGATATACAAACCGTGTATCCGTGATTATATTTCATAAGCACCGATTCGATTTTTTCACCGTCATAAAGCTCATAAAGGTATTTAACAGTTCCGTCAAGCTTAGACTCAAGTTTTCTAACTATTTTAACGGTTGGAATAAAATATTTATCACTTAATTTTTCACGTAAGGGTTTTGAGATATTGCTCATATCATCAAAATTTTCACAGCCTGAGGCAACCCACTTGTAAACCTGAGCTGCGCGGAAGCTCTTTTCACCCATATCTTCGAACTCAGACCGAAGCTCGTTTAAATTGAGCGAACGAATATCTTTTTTTATGAGCATCTCACCCCTTTATTATTTTTTTGCGAGCACAGCGGCATAGAAGCCGTCGGCATTGTTAATATCAGGACAAAAGGTTTCTTCTTTTTCTAAATAAAAATCTTTATGTCTTAATAAGAAATCATCAACATTGTTTCTGTTTTCTTCCTTGTTTAAGGTACAGGTAGAATAAAGAATTTTACCCCCGTTTTCAAGGTAATTTGAAGCGTTTTCGAGTATTCTTCTTTGAACCAAAATAAGTTCTTCAAAAGAATCTTGCTGTTTATATTTTATATCGGGTTTTCTTCTTATAACGCCAAGACCCGAACAGGGTACATCGCAGATAATTCTGTCGAACGCGCCAAGTGAAGCGTTGTGCCCGGTTGCATCTGCAGTTACTGTTTTAAGGTTATTTATACCAAGGCGCTTAGCACCATCAGAAATTAAGCCTACCCTTTGAGGGTATAAATCACAGGAAATTATTTCGCCGTTATTTACAAACATTGCCGCAGAAAAGCTTTTTCCGCCGGGTGCGGCGCAAAGGTCTAAAACACGGGAATTATCATTGATATCAAGCATTTCTACCGCTCTTTGACAGGAAATATCTTGCACGAAAAACAATCCGTCTTGATAAGAGTTTAAAGCTTCTACCGAGCCGTTTATATCGATTATAAAGGTGTTATCAAAACCCGATAAACTAACTTTTACATTTTCTTCTTCAAGAGTTTTCCTCAGCTTTTCAGCGGTGGTTTTAAGTGTGTTTACCCTTATGAAAATGGGCGGTGGCAAAAGAGCAGCTGATAAAAAGTTTTTTGTAAACTCGGCACCATAATCTCTTACCAAAACCGATACTATCCACTGAGGACAGGAAAAGGCAACCGAAATATCATAAAGAGAATTGCCGTTTGGTAGCGGAATTTCTGTTCTTATAAGATTCCTCAGCACCGCGTTTACAAAAGAAGCATTAAAGCTTTCGTTCGATTTTTTCACAAGCTTAACCGCTTCGTCGACCGCCGCAGAGTTTGGAATTTTATTCATATATTTTATTTGGTAAACCGCCGTTCTAAGTAGTGATAGTGTAAACGGCTTTATTTTCTTAAGCGGTGTTTTAACAAGCTTTTTAAGGTAAAAATCAACCGTTACCATACGGTCAAGTGTGCCGTAAAATATTGCTGTGCATAACGATTTGTCTTCGGGAGTAAGTTCGTTTTGGTTGAGCAAATTATTTAAAACAAGGTTGGAATATCCGCCCTCGCTTGTCACCTTTAAAAGCGCAGTTGCCGCAATATATCTTGCATTATTCAAGGTTGTCACCGCTCAGCATTATGCCTGTAGCTATCTGATGGCCTTTAAGAAAATCTTTAGCCAACATTCTCTTTGAACCTTCTGCTTGAATTTCGTTAAGAATGAGAGAAGTACCATCAAGACAAGCAATAATAAATTCTTCATCTGCTTTTATAACGGTCGAAGGTTTTGCCGAAGTTTTAGGTCCTACCGATGCAGAAAACACCTTTACCCTCTTACCCGAAAGCATAAAATATGCGACAGGCCAAGGATTAAAGCCGCGAATAAGGTTGCGTATTTCGGTCGCTGTTTTATCAAACCTTAGAAAGCCCATCTCTTTATTTATTATGGGCGCATAATTGGAAAGAGAATCATCCTGCTTTACAGGGGTTATACTTCCCTTTTCAAGACCCTCAAGGGTTTTTATCATTAAAGAAGCAGTAATAAGTGACAGTCGGTCGTGAAGCTCACCTGCATTTTCATTTTCTTTTATACGTGTTTCCTCAGTGAGCAGAATATCGCCTGTATCTATACCCTCGCCCATAAGTTGAGTGGTTACACCAGTTTTGGTGTCCCCCGAAACAAGCGCCCACTGTATGGGAGAAGCTCCGCGATGACGCGGCAAGAGAGAAGCATGTCCGTTTACACATCCGTATTTTGTTAAGTTTAAAATATTTAAAGGCAATATTTTACCATAAGCCACAACAACCATAACATCGGGGCAAAGAGATTTTATAAGCTCTTCGGCTTCGTCTGTTTTAAGCGATGTCGGCTGAAAAACAGGTATATTGTTTTTTTCTGCGCACACCTTAACGGGAGGTGGTGTAATTATCTGTTTTCTGCCAACCGCTTTGTCGGGCTGGGTAAAAACTGCTACTACATTGTGTTTAGAAGATATTAAAGCTTCTAAAGTAGGAACCGCAAATTCGGGAGTTCCCATAAAAACTATATTCATAAAAGGATATCTCCTATTTAATTACTCTGTCTTTGTAAATTACACCGTCTAAATGGTCTATTTCATGGCAAAGCGCACGGGCAAGAAGCCCTTCGCCTGTCACTCTGATAGTTTCACCGTGTCTGTTCTGGGCGCGGACGGTTACCTTCATAGGTCTTCTTGTAACTCCATATTCACCAGGATAAGAAAGACAACCCTCGGTTTCTTCCTGTACACCCTCGGTTTCTTCTATCACGGGGTTTACAAGTTCAATAACACCCTCGCCAATATCGATTACACAGTAACGTCTTAACATACCAATTTGAGGAGCGGCAAGTCCAACGCCGTCTGCATCGTACATGGTTTCTATCATATCGTCGAGTATTGTTGCAAGTTTTTCATCGAAGGTCATTTGGGTACGGCAAACCTTCCTGAGTATGTCATCACCGTTTTTTACAATATTTCTTATTGCCATTTTTTTCTCCAATTAAATAATTGTTTCAGGATTTATATCTACCGAAACTGATGTATCGCGAGGACATTTAAGAGAAGTGGCCTTTCTTAAAAGTTCTCTGAATCGTCTGTTGTTTATGGTTTTTATTACAAGTCTGTATCTGTATTTATTATTAACCTTTGGGGTTGCGGCCGGGGCCGGACCCAATATTTTTACACGAATATCGGAATATTCTTCCTTAACGCCTTCGGTAATTGCCTTGAATATATCTCGGCTAACCTCTTCTGCGTCTGCTCTGGTTGTCGATGTTACCGAAACCTGTGCAATATCGCAATATGGCGGATAGGTCATCATCTTACGAACCAAGATTTCACCGTTGTAAAAAGAATCGTAATCCTGTTCTGCGGCAAGCTTTATAAGGTTGGAATCGGGGTCGATTGTCTGAACGACGGCCTTTCCCTTTTGCTCACCTCTGCCTGCACGACCAAGCACCTGTGTGAGTAGTGAAAAAGAACGTTCGAAACTTCTGTAATCGCTTGAGTTTGCTGCGCTATCGGCGCCGATTACACCAACTACCGTAACATTCGGGAAATTAAGACCCTTGGCAACCATTTGAGTGCCAAGCATTATATCATACTTACCCTCAGCAAAATCACTTAAATAAGCCGAATATGAGCCTTTTACCGTAGTACTATCGGCATCCATTCGAAGTATTTTGGCTTCAGGGAAGGTTGCTTTTAATTCTTCTTCAATCTTTTGAGTTCCAATACCCATAAACCTGAGTTTTGAATCCTTACAGTTTGGACAGTTTTTACTTGATGATTCACTATAACCGCAATAGTGACACATAAGTCTTCCGTTTGCCGAATGGTATGTCATTGATACACTACAGTTTGGGCAGGTTGCCACATATCCGCAGCTAACACATGAAACATAGGTGTTGTGACCGCGGCGGTTGAGCAAAACTATTGCTTGGTTACCTTTATTCAATGCTTCATCAATAGACATTTTAAGCTCTCGGCTTAAAGGACCTGTGTTGCCCTCGCGGAGTTCACGTTTCATATCAACCGTATGGACTTCGGGAAGTGTTGCTGAGCCATAACGTTTTGTTATTGTACAAAGACTGTATTTGCCGATTTTTGCGGCGGTATAGCTTTCTAACGAGGGGGTTGCCGAAGCCATAACAAATAAAGCCTTGTTATAATGCGCTCTGAATTTTGCAATGTCACGGGCGTGGAATCGAGGAGATTTTTCAGATTTATAGGTGTGCTCCTGTTCTTCGTCCATTATTATGAGCGACAGGTTTTTAACAGGCGCAAAAATTGCCGAACGTGTTCCTATAGCAATTATTGCTTCGCCTCTGTTTACCCTTTTCCACTCATCCATACGTTGACCGAGCGACATTGCCGAATGGAAAACAGCAATTTTTTTGCCATAGCGTTTTCCAAAAATTTCGATTGTTTGGGGGGTTAAAGAAATTTCGGGCACCATTATTATGACACCTTTATTTTCTGCTACCGCTTTATCTACCAGTTTTAAGAAGACACTTGTTTTTCCCGAGCCCGTAACCCCGTAAAGAAGAGCCGCTTCCCCTTTATTTGATTCATAAAGGTCGCTAAGTTTTTCAAAAGCTTTTTGCTGTTCTTCAGTAAGAGTTATTTCGGTAATTGTAGCCTCTTTAATATTTTTAACTGGAGAACGGTAAACTTCCTTTTCAAAAAGCTCTATAACCCCATTTTTTGCAAGGGTTTTAATAACCGAATCTGAAACACCTGTAAAATAAGTAAGCTCTTTTACAGAAAGTTCACCTAAATCTAATAAAACATCTGTTACTTCAAGTTGGCGCGGGGTAAGTTTGATTTTATCAATTTCTTCTGCGTTCATTATTAATCGGGCAGATTTTAGGGTATTATCCCCCATTTTTCTAAACGCCAAAGAATCTTTCAACAAACTACCGCATTTTACAAGAGAAGCCAGCTTCTGGTCTGAAAGTTCGGGAAAGATATCTATCAATTTATCTCTGGTTGCAGAATCGTTCGCCACAAAAAAATCAGATAAAAAAGAATATTTTTCCGGGAAAGGATTTTCTCCCTTAGTAAATATTTCTTGTACCTTGAAGCTAACCCCAATAGGTAAAACCGCTTTAACCGCTTCAAAATAGGTGCAAAAACAATGTTCATGCATCCATTTACACAGTTCTACCATTTCTTTATCAATTATGGGATTGTCATCAATAAGACGCTCTATACTCTTATATGGCGGATTGTTTTCATCGTTATAAATTTCAATTACCAATCCTTGACGGTGGGTGTTGCCTTTACCAAAAGGCACAACCACTCTGCAACCGACCTGAAGTATATTTTCAAGCTCTTTCGGTACGGCATAGCCATAAGGTTTATCGAAGGAAAAGGCAGTTTGCTCTATTATAATATCGGCAACAAGCATATGCACTTCCCCTTTCACACAGTTTTAAAAGATTTATTATTTAATCTCTTCTGCCATTTTGTTGATAGCAATGCTAACAGGCTTTTCGATTATGATTTCGCCGTTCTTTTCTGCTTCGTCAGAAATAGTTCTTGCCTTTTTTGCGATTTGTTTTACAAGCTTATAGCGATTTTCACTATTATTAATAAGTTTACCAATTGCGGGATTTAACATTTTTAAGCACCTCTTATATATTTTTAATTATTCTCTGTTTAGGCGGTCGTTCTTTATAATCTCTATAAAGTCCTCTACCGCTTTATCTAAATCGTCATTAACAACGATATAGTCATAATTTTTTGCGCATTCGATTTCTTCAAGCGCGGTTTGCATTCTTTTTTCAATTACTTCACTGCTATCGGTACCTCTGCCCGTAAGGCGTTCTCTAAGAACCTCAACAGACGGAGGCATTATGAAAATTGAGAGAGAAGACTCAACCTGACGTTTTATATTTTGCTGTCCGTTTACGTCTATCTCTAAAACTATTTCTCCGCCCTCATTTATCACCTTTTCAACAGGGGCTTTGGGTGTTCCGTAGTAATTTCCTACATAGTTATTATATTCCAAAAGCATATCGTTTTTAATCATATATTCAAAACGTTCTTTGGAAACGAAGTTGTATTTTTCGCCCTCTACCTCGCCTTCTCTCATTGGACGGGTAACGCTCGAAATGGAAAATTTGAGTTCGGGAAGACTTTTTAACACTCTTTTGAGTATTGTATCTTTGCCCGAACCCGAAGGGCCCGAAATTATAATAAGACGTCCTTTACTCATTGGTTTCCTCCTCTTCTTCGCTGAACTCATCGTCAACCTCAACTCTGCCTGCTACCGTTTCGGGATAAAGGTAGGTAAGCACAATAAGGTCACTGTCGGTAATTATGACGGCGCGGGTACGTCTGCCGTGGGTTGCATCAATCAGGGTTCCTTTTTCTTTGGATTCCTGAATCAGACGCTTTATAGGCGCCGATTCGGGACTGACAATAGACACAATGCGGTCTACCGATACCATATTACCAAAGCCGATATTTATAAGCTTCATAAATTTCACCTACTCAATATTTTGAATCTGTTCTCTGATTTTTTCGATTTCCGATTTTATATCGACTACCGTTTGGGCAATTTCGATATTTTGAGATTTAGAACCAATGGTATTTGTCTCCCTGTTCATTTCCTGAACGATAAAATCAAGCTTTCTGCCAACGGCGCCGCCGCCTGCGAGCATTTTAAGAAGCTGGTCAATATGACTGCGAAGCCTTACGGTTTCTTCATCTACGGCTACCTTGTCGGCAAAAATTGCCGTTTCGGTAATTACTCTTGTTTCATCATAAGATGCGCCTTCAAGCAGTTCCTTCATTCTGTTTTCAAGTCTTATTCTGTAAGCTTCGACAGTTTCCGGGGCCTTGCTTTCAATGAATTCTACTTTACTAAGTATTTCTGCGGTACGAAGTTTTACGTCAGCGTATAACTTTTCGCCTTCGGTTTCCCTCATTAAAAGGAATTTATCTATGGCTTCACCTGCCACCTTTAATGCGGCGGCGGTTACAGCTTCTTCGTTAATTTCACTGCGTACAACCTTGAACATATCGCCCATACCAATAAAATCTGATGCCGAAACTTTTCCTGCAATTTTATATTCTTTAGATAAAGTCTTTAACGCATTTATATAAGCATCGGCATAAGCTTTGTTAAGCTCGACAGTTATATTGTCATCTGTTCCCGAATCTATTGAAACATACATTTCAACCTTGCCGCGAGCCACTCTTTCGGCGGTATATGCCTTGAGTTTGTCTTCGAGGAAGAGATAGCCTCTTGGAAGACGGCAATTAAATTCAAAATAACGGGAATTGACAGATTTGATTTCAACAGTAAATTCAAGTCCTTCGGCCGAGCCTTGTCCTCTGCCGAAGCCTGTCATACTTCTTACCATAATACACCTCTATATATTAACGGGTATAAAACCCATTATAATTCATATTATTTTACCAAAAAAATCAAGTTTTTGCAAGGTTTTGAGAGTCTTTTGTAACCGTTTTGCAATAATTCTAAAAAGCAGGATGACAATTTTAACATAAAGAAAAAGCCGTGTCGAGCACGGCTTTTGAAAATTTTTGGATATTAGCCTAATTTAGGTAAGCTTGCAGCAGCAACGGACTGGCCAACACGGCGAGAATTTTCGTCGGGGATGTGGAGTGTAATCTGACTGGCTAGTTCGGGGAATTCTTTATCGAGAACTTCCTGTGCGCGTTCAAGAAGGATAACTCCGCCTTCTCCGGAAGTTACACGACCCATAATAAGAACGTGTTTAATCTCGTAGAATTCAGCATAGTAAGCAATAGCGTATCCGAAGTATGCACCGATAGTGTCATAGATAGCGGCAGCTCTTTCGTCGCCTTCCTTCATAAGGCCCTGAACAACCTTAAGCTTTTCAGCGGGAGAAAGGTTTTCATCGAGCTCAATTCCTGCCCAAGGAGCGCACTTGATTACGCCGTCCTGAGAGAAATACTTAACGCCGCAACCATAGTCGCCTGACCACTCATCAACCATAGCATCTTCATTAAAATCGCAAGGAACAAATGCAAGTTCGTTGAGCCATCCGGTAATATTTCCATCGGGGTCAACATATCCGCCTGCCTCACTGGTACCCATAGCGATACCGAGAACTGCGTTATCGTTAAGGTCCATAGCGCCTGCAAGAGCGGTAACGTCACCGTCGTTTGCAACTTCGATCGGGATATTTTCGCCGATTTCTTTTGCAACGTCTAAGTACATATTCTTAACCTTTGCATCGAACTCTTCTTCGGGAACCTTTAAGAAGAGAGAAGCAACCATTATACGGTTATCAACATAAACGCCTGCAGAGGAAACGCCGATAGCGTCCACTCGGGGCATATGAGAAGCAGCGGTCTTCATAGCTTCTTTAATTCCTTCGAAGTGGTAGTTAGGATCGGAATTAATTTTGGGGAACCAAACAACCTCTTCGGAATAAACGCTTTCACCGTTAATAACAGCGCTAACCTTTCTGTCGCTTCCGCCTGCATCGAAACCGATACGGCAACCATCCAAATGACGGCCGATAGGAGCGGCTGCAGACTTATCCTTGGGCGCATCTTCTAATGCGCAAACGATAACCTCGAACTTCTGCTCGTAAACTCTTTCCATAAACTTAACGTCGAAATCGCGAAGTCCGCCGTAAGAGAAAGCTTCTTTAATTTTAGCTCCTACAACATCGCTTCCTGCGATGATAACCTTATAACCGCCTGCAACCCAAAGAAGTGACTTAGCAATTCTTTCGATAAAGCGGAAGTTTTCTTCATCGTGACCTGTGCCGTCTTTATAGATACGGGTTTTGTATGTAGTTGTATAGCCCTTGTTTCTCTCAATGGCTACAACGATATCCTGTCCGTTTTCCTTGGTGTTTTCGCGCATTTCACGGCAAACAATAGAAAGGGGCTGGAATTTGGGGTCGAGTTTAGCGTTAACTTTAAGCTTCATATTTAGTCTCTCCTCTGATTATAGTTTTCTTTACTTCAAAGTTTTCATCGGTAATTACGATGTCGGCATC
>JAZLEK010000061.1:0-15390 GCA_045615225.1 Acutalibacteraceae bacterium
CATCACAGAGAACTGTGCGGAGCAAAGGATCATCAGAAAACCGGTGATCACCCAAGCAAGAATACCGAGGGGCATATTGCCGCTGGTTGCTGTCAGAACGTTTTGGGCCTTAAAGAACACACCGGAACCGATAACGGTACCGACCACCATACAAATGGCGGTAAAAAGACCGTATTTTCTAGTTAACTTTTCCATAATTTCCTCCAATATATGTATATTTATAAATTATACTGTATTCTTTATAACAATAAAGTGATGAATTGTCAACAAATTTTTGTCCGATACCCATAAGGATTGCTGCGAAAAAAAGCATAAAACAAAAGACGACGGCACCGTCGTCTTTTGTTTATTCGGGTTGTTTCTTTTTTATTAATAATTGTTTTTGTTCTGTTCGTTTTTGTTGTTGTTTTGGTTTTTGTTTTGATTGTTATTCTGGTTCTTGTTCTGGTTATTGTTTTGATTCTTGTTCTGATTGTTGTTTTGATTTTTGTTTTGGTTGTTATTGTTGTAATTGTTATTATAATCTGACACGGTTTTCACCCCTCTTTCAAGATTAGTTTTTGCAAAAGAGCAGTTCTTATTCGAGGGAGTTTTCGATAAGAAGCAGTCGGTTATATTTGGCAACACGTTCGCTTCGAGCCGGCGCGCCCGTCTTAATCTGTCCCGCGCCGACAGCTACCGCGAGGTCGGAAATAAAGGTGTCCTCGCTGTCGCCCGAACGGTGAGAAATAACCGTAGAGTAGCCATTTTCCTGCGCGTATTTTATAACGCTCAGTGTCTCACTAAGGGTGCCGATTTGGTTGGGCTTTATTAAAATTGCGTTGGCGGCGCCCGCTAAAAGACCCGCGCCGAGCCGTTTTTCGTTTGTCACAAAAAGGTCGTCGCCGACAAGCTGAATTTTATCGCCGAGCCGTTTGGTAAGAAGCGAAAAATTTTCAAAATCGTTTTCGCCTATACCGTCTTCAATGGAAATGATAGGATATTTTGCCGAAAGCTTTTCCCAATAATCGACAAGCGAGGGTCCGTCCATCTTTTTGTCCCTTTTGGGAAGTCTGTAAATGCCGTCTTTTTTATACCATTCGCTCGCCGCGGCATCAATGCAGATTTTGACCTGTTCAAAGGAATAATCAGCCTTAATAATCGCCTCTGTCAGTAGTTCTAAAGCCTCTTCATCATCTCTTAAATTTGGCGCAAAACCGCCCTCGTCGCCAACCGCGACAGAAAGCCCTCTTTTTGTTAAAATTTTCTTTAAAACGTGATAAATTTCGGTGCAAATTTCCATGCTTTCTGCGAAGGAAGAGGGGGCGACAGGCTGTATCATGAATTCCTGAATATCGATATTGTTAGACGCGTGGGCGCCACCGTTTAAAATATTCATCATCGGTCTTGGCATAGAGATTTTTCCGTCTTTTCCCGCAAGATATTTGTAAAGGGGAATCCTCGCTTCGTCTGCCGCCGCCTTTGCCGCCGCAAGTGATACCGCAAGGATACTGTTGGCGCCAAGGCGCTCTTTGTTTTCGGTTCCGTCAAGCTCACACATAATTTTGTCAAGCTCACCGCCGTTTTCCGCAAGGTGACCGAGCAGTGCCGGAGCAATAAGATTTTTTATGTGTTCCGCCGCTTTTTTTACGCCCTTTCCGTTTAATCTGCGCCCTCCGTCGCGAAGCTCGTGGGCTTCAAAGGCGCCCGTTGACGCGCCCGAGGGTACAATAGCGAAGCCTTCGCCGCCGCCTTCGGTAAACACCCTTGCCGACACGGTGGGAAAACCGCGCGAATCGAAAAGTTCGAAGGCTTCAATTTTTATAATTTTGCTCATAAAAAACACTCCTTTTTTCTTATTTTTCGCAATTTTTGCTAAATTATAAATACACATAAAAAACACTTCTATTTTTTAAAGTTATATGTTATAATATATTTTGTATATTTATGCAAATTTTTACGGAGGGCAAAATGGCTACCGAATTCGAGAATAAAGAAAAAGGAAATGACATAATCGCGGGTAAAAATCCCGTCACCGAAGCAATAAAATCGGGCAGAGAAATCGACCGACTTCTTGTTGCTCACGGTATGGAAAAGGGGGCATACGCACCGCTTATTGCAAAGTGCAAAGACCGCGGTATTTTAATAAAAGAGGTTTCACCCCAAAGGCTCGATTATTTAACGGGCGGCGCAAACCATCAGGGAATTGCCGTTATGATAGCAACCCAAAAATATTTCGAGGTTTCCGATATTTTGAATTACGCTAAAGAAAAGGGCGAAAAGCCGTTTATTATAATTTGCGACGAAATAGAAGACCCTCACAACCTTGGCGCAATAATCCGCACGGCCGAAGCGGCAGGTGTTCACGGCATTATTATTCCAAAGCGCCGAAGCGCATCTCTTAATGTTACGGTTGCAAAATCGGCTTCGGGCGCGCTTGAATATATGCGGGTGGCGCGTGTTACCAATATTGCAAACGAAATTGAAAAATTAAAGGAAGAGGGCGTTTGGGTATTTGGAGCCGATATGGACGGCAGTGATTACACTAAGACCGACTATGATATACCCGTTGCCATAGTTATAGGCAACGAAGGAAAAGGAATTGGCAGACTTGTCGCCTCAAAGTGCGACGGAATAATAAGTCTTCCGATGTTTGGTAAAATAAATTCCTTAAACGCTTCTGTTGCGGCGGGAATTTTAATGTATGCAGTGGTTAAAGCAAGACAGGGCAGGTGAAAAAGGTGGGTAACGGCAAAAATAAAGGACTTACCCCTATCGAAGAGTTTAATAATGACAAGGCGGACGATATTGGAATTTTGTTCTTTAAGGACGAAAGAAACAATATGGCTTCGGCCGAAGATAAAAACGATACCGAAAAAAGCGGTGTCGGCTTCGGCGCGGAAATTTCTTCCGAGCGTTTTCCTTCAAGCCCAATAGATACTCTTAAAAAATCTCTTAACAAAACGGTTGAAGAAGCAAAAAAAGAGGAAACCAAACCAAAACAAGAAACACCCTCGGCACAGGAAGAGGATAAAAAATCAGTTTTGGCTTCTTCAAAAAAACCTAAAAAAACAAGCACTCTGCTTGCAAGATGTATGCCCTATATTTACGATGAAGAGGGAATAAACTGCGCCGAAGAAAAGCCCGACTATACCTTAGAGAGCGTAGAGGACATTATTGAATCGGCAGAAAAGAGGGCGAGTGAAAAAATTGCCCGAATGTATAATCTTCGCAAGGCAGAGGTTGAAAGCATTGGCTCCGAGAAGCAACCAAAACAGCCTGAGAAAACCAAGCTTTTAAAAGAAGAAACCTCGGTTAAAAAGGCGACCAAAATCGGCGAGGAGCCTTTTTCGGCGGCAAAGCTGTTTGAAACGGCGCCCATTCCAAAGCTCAGCGACACCCTGTTTGACGACCTCACAGCCCAAAGAACCGATATTGTAGGCGAAGAAAAGGTTATTTCGGCATATTCTGCTCAGGGCGGTATGGCTTCGGCAGAAGAGGGGCACACAAGAGCCATTCCCGATTTAAACCCCGAAACCGATACTGCCGACAGATACGAAGATATTATAAGCAGAACAAGACAGGTTAATGTTGAGGATATTTCTTCTTATTCTGCGCGAAAAGCCCCCGTAACCCTTCGCGATGCCGAAGAACAATACGAAGACATAAAGGTTGATGAATTCAGGGGCGAAAAGGATATTAAAAGAATTGGAAGCGCCCTTAAAGCTGCCGCTTTTATTGCAAAGCTTAAAACAGCCGCCACTTTTATTATTACGGCGGTGCTTGGAATTTTTGTTTTAAGTCCCTTAAAGAACAGTTTTGAGCCGCTAACCTTATCTGTTTTTGCAATGATTATGTTTTTTGCGGCGGTACTTATAAATTCGAATATTTTTACAGGCTTTAAATCGGCGTTTACTAAAAACAGTAAAATAGAGCTTCCGCTCGCGCTTTCTGTAGGTCTTACCGCAATATATTTTATTGTTGGTATAATTACAGGAAATCATACGGGTGATATTGCGGTGCTTGTTTTGGTATCGCTCACGGGCTACGATTATTGCGCCTACCGAAAGGCAAAGGCAATTTTCGGCAATTTCAAGCTTGTTGCCGCAAGAAGAGAGAAAACCGCGGTCAGCCTTATTAGTGACCCTGCCGTTACTTCGGCAATGGCGCGCACCGTAATTTCGGGCGAGGTTCTTGCCGCGGGCGAGCAGAAAACCGACGAAATCGGAGATTTTATGAAGCATACAGTAAGCGATAAGTCCTTACTTGGAAAGCTTGGCGGTTTTTGTGTTGTTTCGCTCGTTTTTGCCGCCTTTATAGGTGTTGCCGTCGGCGCCAGCGCGCAAAGTCTTTTATCGGGACTTCTTGCCGCAGCCACGGTGCTTTGTTTCGGCGCGGCGCCCACAGTTTTTATTGCCGACACAATGCCCTTTGTAAGTCTTGCGGATAAGCTCCTTAAAAACAGAGCTGCCGTTTGCAGTAAAAACTCGGCAGAAAAAATCGAACAGATAAACGCTTTGGTAATATCGGCAAAGGACCTTTTCCCGTCGGGGAGCATAAAGCTTTTCAATATGATGCCGCTTTCCGCAAACGAGCTTGATGAAACCTTGGTTTTAGCCGCCGCGGTTGCAAAGGAAATAGATAGCCCGTTGGCGCCTGTTTTCAGCAAAATATTATCCGGTGAAAACGAAATGCCCGTTGCCGATTCGGTTAAATATGAAGACAGTCTTGGAATTTCGGGTTGGGTCGGTGATGAGCACGTGCTCATCGGCAACAGGTCGCTAATGCTTGCCCACGGAGTCCGCGTTCCCGCCTTAGAGGTAGACAAAAAAATACTTCGAAAGGGATATTTCCCCGTTTATGTTGCGGTTGGCGGACGCGCCTGCACTCTTCTTGTTGTGGGCTACAAGGTAGATATTAGGCTTGAAAGACAACTCGGTCACATTATGGACAAGGGTGTAACCTTACTTGTTGAGAACTGTGACCCCAACATTACAGAGCAAATGCTTTGTGATTATTTTTCGTTTTATCCCGAACAGCTTAAAATCCTTGACCATAACGGTGTGGCAAAATATAAAAAGGCCACCCCACACGAAAAAACTGTATCGGCTCACGGATTTTTTATCGGCGGATTTGAAAGCTTTATAACCTTAATTTTAGGAAGTATGAAGCTAAGAAATGTTTCGCTGTTGCTAACCGTTATTCACGTTTTGGCGACCGTGCTTTGCTCAGTTGCCTTTGCGGTGCTTTCACTCGGCGGAGCGGGAACCCCCGTTGGAATAGGTCTTATATTACTTGCCGAGCTGATATTTACAATAATCTCGTTAACGGTTTATTTTGCGTTTAAGATGTAGGTGATTTTTATTTTACAAAGAGTAAAGGAAATATCCAAAAACTCTGAAAATTTAATATATATTGCCTTTATAAGCGTTTTTTTGCACTATGTTTTTACGGCGCTTGTTATTCTTGCGATTGGAATAGTTCTTATTGCAAATAAAAGCACCAGACAACAGGTCTTTTCTTATAAAGGGAAGGGGTGGTTTCTCGCCTTTACGACCTACACCTGTATCACCGCCCTTTACTTTAAAAATTTTATAGGACTTGCCTGTAGTATAGGCTTCTTCTTTATTGTGGTGATAAGCTATTTCGTAAGAGCAAACGTAACCGAAAAGGTATATGAACGGTGTCTTGACATTTGTTGCTATGCGGCATTACCCCTTTGTATTGCAGCTATTATTGAAAAGGCAATGGCAAGCGATGCATCGGGCTGTAAGCTTTGGTTTTTCAACCAAAACTATTTTTGTTCTCTGCTTGCGGCAATAGTAATTATTTGCGCATATAACGCCACATCTCACAAGGGTCCCGTTTTAAAATATTACATTTGCGCGGCGGCCGCCGGCATTGCAATGTATTTCGGGGAAAGCATGTTTGCCTTTGTAGAGGTTTTTGTAGGTATTATGGTTGTGCTCATACTGAAGAAAAAGCATCTGCTAATTGCCGCCGCGCTATTAGCTGTTGTTGCCTGTATGATAATAATTCTTGCGGTACCCGATATTTTCCCACGGCTTAGCGAAATAAACATAACTTCTCAGCGAAGGATAAGAATATGGAATGAAGCCATGCCCTTTATAAAAGACAACGTTTTGTGGGGCAGAGGATTTTTAAGTTATTACCAGTATGCAGGTCTAAACCCAAGCCTTTACCAAACAACCCACACCCACAACTTTGCAATAGAATCTCTTATTTCTTTCGGTTTGGTGGGAAGCCTACTGTTGCTATTATTCTTGTGGTCTTATTACCGCAAGGTTACCGAATGTAAGGAATTGCTCAGAAACAATTTGGCGGTAACGCTTATTTTAACAATATCCACTGCGGTTTTGGTTCATATGATGACCGACCTGACCTTGCTTTGGGTACAAACCGGTCTTCTCTATGCGCTGATTCTTGGCGGAGTCGGAATAGATGAAGACGCGCTTAACAAACGAATAATTGCTTGTGCCGGTCTTGGCGGAGCATCTGACAGAAAAGAGGAAAAATAATGGAAAAGAAAAAGTTTTATATCACAACGGCAATAGCCTACGCTTCCTCGAAGCCTCATATCGGAAACGCTTACGATATAGTTCTCGCCGATATGATAGCAAGAGAAAAGCGTCTTCAGGGCTATGATGTCTTTTTTATGACAGGCTCTGATGAACACGGTATGAAAATAGAAGAAAAGGCAAAGGCACAGGGCATTACACCCAAAGAATATGTTGACGCTGCATCCGACCAGATTAAATATGTTTGGAACAGCATGAACACCACCTTTGATAAGTTTATAAGAACAACCGATGCCGACCACGAAGCAGCGGTTAGTGAAATGTTTAAAAAGCTTTACGAAAAAGGCGATATTTATAAGAGTGAATACGAAGGCAAATATTGCGTTCCTTGCGAATCCTTCTTTACACCAAGCCAACTTGTAGACGGTAAATGCCCCGACTGCGGCAGAGAGGTTACCGATGCAAAGGAAGAAGCCTATTTCTTAAAGCTTGGCAAATATCAAGATGCTCTTATGAAGCATATTGAAGAAAACCCCGATTTCATTCAACCCGAATCTCGCAGAAATGAAATGATTAACAACTTCTTAAAGCCGGGACTTCAGGACCTTTGCGTTTCCAGAAGTACATTTAAGTGGGGTATACCGGTTGAATTTGACAACCGCCACGTAATTTATGTATGGCTTGACGCTCTTTCAAACTACATTACAGGTATCGGTTATAATCCAAATGGCTCTACTGAACAATATAAGAAATACTGGCCTGCAGACCTGCACGTTATTGGTAAAGATATCGTCCGCTTCCACACCATTTATTGGCCCATTATCCTTATGGCGCTCGGCGAACCCTTACCGAAGCAGGTGCTCGGCCACCCGTGGATTCTTGTCGGTGAGGACAAAATGAGCAAATCTAAGGGTAACACCATCTATGCCGATGAATTAGCCGCTAAATTTTCAAGTGACGCGGTAAGATATTATCTCCTTTCTGAAACCTCATTTGTAAACGACGGTTCTATTACTCACGAAAGCTTTATTACAAAGTTTAACGCAGAACTTGCAAACACCTACGGCAACCTTGTTAACCGTACCGTTGCCATGACAAACAAGTATTTTGGCGGTACAGTGAATTACAAAAAGTTCGAAAATGAATGTGACTTAGACCTTATTAAAACTGTGGGTGACTGCGTAACCGCTTATAAAAAGGCTATGGACACCTACCACAACGCCGACGCTTGCGGAGCCGTTTTAGACCTTGCAAAGCGTTGTAATAAGTATATTGACGAAACAATGCCTTGGGCACTTGCAAAAGATGAGAGCAAAAAGGATTATTTAGAGGCTGTTCTTGCTACGCTTCTTGAATGTATCAGAATTATCGCTCGACTCCTTGCCCCCATCACCCCCGAAGCCGCTGATAAAATCAAGGCTCAGATTGGCACAGATATAGATTCTTTGGAATTTGGTACGGTTACATCCTTCACGGTTGGCGAAGCTACTCCCATTTTTGCAAGAATAGATATGGAAAAGGCTTTGGCTGAAATTGCTGCCGAGGAAGAAGCTAAGCAAAAGGAAAAAGAAAAGGCAGAAAATGTTGCAACAATGGCAGAAATCTCTATTGAAGATTTTATGAAGGTAGAGCTTCGCGCCGCAAAAATTACACATTGCGAAAAAATTCCCAAGGCTAAAAAGCTTTTAAAATTAACGCTTGATGACGGAAGCGGCAAACCCAGAACGGTTGCTTCGGGCATTGCAAAATGGTATGAACCCGAAGATTTAATTGGTAAAACAGTAGTGGTTGTTGCCAACCTTAAACCTGCAACGCTTTGCGGTGTTGAATCGCAGGGTATGATTCTTGCTGCTGACGCCGCCGAAGATGATGTAAAGGTAGTGTTCCTTGAAAACGTACCTGCGGGGGCTAAGATAAGATAATGTATCCACTACCCGATTACAGGGCAGGGGAAGACAGCATTATAGATTCTCACGCCCATTTTAACGATGAAAGGTACGACGGCTTCCGCGACGAAATTCTGAATAAAATGCGTCAGCTTGGCGTTAAGAAAATTATAAATTGCGGCACCGACTACAAACGAATTGAAGAATGTTTGGAGCTAAGCCGCAAATATGATTTTTGTTATACCGCTATAGCCTTTCACCCAAGCGAAATTCCCGACAATGAAGAAATTGATTATGACCGACTTTATAACATAATCAAAAATGAGCGCGTTGTTGCTGTTGGCGAAACAGGGCTTGATTATTATTGGAGACAAGATAACAAAGAAAGACAAAAGCGCGAATTTGAAGCGCATATTGAACTTGCAAAAAAGTGCGGCTTGCCAATAATTGTGCACGACCGCGATGCCCACGCCGATACCCTTGAAATATTGAAGGAATATAAGCCTTCGGGTGTTGTTCACTGCTTTTCGGGCAGTGTGGAAATGGCAAAAGAAATTGTAAAGCTTGGTATGTATATTGGCATTGGCGGAGTTTTAACCTTTAAAAACAGCAGAGTTTTAAAGGAAGTGGCAAAGGAAATTCCTCTTGATAAAATTGTGCTTGAAACCGATGCGCCGTATCTTTCTCCCGAACCCTTCAGAGGTAAGCTCAATCATTCGGCGCTCATAATTTATGTTGCGCGCGCCCTTGCCGAAATTAAGGGTATCAGCGTTGATGAGGTGTTAAGGGTTTGCGCTCAAAACGCCGAAAATTTATATAACATTTAAGGAGGGTAAAATGACCCCCAAACTATATTTGGTAATTCCCTGTTATAATGAAGAAAAAGTGCTTGGCGTAACCGCGCCCGTATTTCTTTCTAAAATAAAGGACCTTATTGCCGCAGGAGAAATAAGTGACGATAGTCGCGTTTTCTTTGTGAATGACGGCTCTAAGGACAAAACTTGGGAAATAATTAAGGCTTTGTCGGTCGAGGACAAGCATTTTTCGGGTATTTCACTTTCCCGAAATATGGGTCACCAGAATGCCCTGCTTGGCGGACTTCTTGAAGCCAAAGAGATGGCAGATATAACCATTAGCATTGACTGTGACGGACAGGATGATATAAACGCTGTTGACGAAATGGTAAGAGAATATAAAAACGGCTGTGATATTGTTTACGGTGTTCGCGAAAGCAGAGAAACAGATACCGCTTTTAAAAGAGGCTCTGCCCACTTTTTCTATAAGCTTCTTGAAAAGCTTGGGGTGGAATCTGTTTACAACCATGCCGATTACCGCTTAATGTCCAAAAGGGCGCTCGAAGCTTTGGCTGAGTTTAAAGAGGTTAATCTCTACCTTCGCGGAATGGTAACCCTTGTCGGCTTTAAAACGGCAACCGTTTACTATAAACGCGCCGAGCGAATTGCGGGCGAAAGCCACTACCCGCTAAGCAAAATGTTAAAGCTTGCCCTTAACGGAATAACAAGCTTGTCGGTAAAACCTATTCATTTAATATCTATGTTCGGTATTGTTGTTATGCTTTTAAGCCTTGTTGGTATTATCTGGTCGGTTATTTCCTATTTCTTTTCGGCTACCGTTGCAGGTTGGGCTTCAATTATTGCCATTATCTGCTTTTTTGGCGGAGCCCAGATACTTTGTATCGGCGTTATTGGAGAATATATCGGCAAGATATATATGGAAACAAAGGCAAGACCGCGGTATATCGTTGCGGACAGGACAAAGGACTGATTTAGTTCAATAAAGTATTGACTAAAATTGTCAATATATGTATAATAATTTATTATGTTTTAATTTGAGGTGTAGTTATGCATTGGTCAGAAGAAATTGCAAAGAAGATTATTGACCGTAATCCTAACAAAGAGGAATATGTCTGCGCTGCGGGAATTTCACCCTCGGGCTCTATTCACATTGGTAACTTCAGAGATATTGCGACAAGCTATTTTGTTGTAAAGGCACTTCGTAAAATGGGCAAAAAGGCAAAACTCCTTTTTTCTTGGGATGAATTTGACCGTCTTCGTAAGGTGCCCGTAAACGTTGCCGCTGTAACTGAGGGTTTTGATAAATATATCGGTCAGCCTTATGTTGATGCTCCCGACCCGTTTGGTTGCTGTGAATCTTACGCAAAGCATTTCCAGAACGAATTTGAAGCTTCTATAAAGAAGTTTGGAATTGATATGGACTATCGCTATCAGGCTTCTCAGTACAGAAGCGGAAAATACGCTAAATATATCATTCAGGCGCTCGAAAAAAGAGGCGAAATTTTCGATATTCTCGATTCTTTCCGTACTCAGGAAGCAACCGAAGATGAAAGAAAGAATTATTATCCCGTTGGTATCTATTGCGCACATTGCGGAAAAGACACCACCAAAATTACAAGCCTTAGCGACGACTGCAAGGTAGCAGAATATGAGTGTGCTTGCGGACACAAGGGTACATTTAACTTTGAAACCGACTTTAACTGCAAGCTTGCTTGGAAAATAGACTGGCCAATGCGTTGGATGTTCGAAGGCGTTGACTTCGAACCGGGCGGAAAAGACCACGCTTCACCAACAGGCTCTTATCAGACAAGCCGCATTATAGCCGAAAAAATCTACGGTTATGAAGCACCCCTTTTCCAGGGCTACGAATTTATTGGTATTAAGGGCACAACAGGTAAAATGTCGGGCTCTTCGGGCTTAAACCTTACCCCCGATACTTTACTTAAGCTCTATGACCCCGAAATCATTCTTTGGCTCTATTCCAAGACCGAACCCACAAAGGCATTCAACTTCTGCTTTGACGATGAAATTCTTCGTCAGTATTTCGAGTTTGACCGTATGATGAACGCCTTTGTTACAGGTAAAGCCGATGAGCACATCGCTTCCATTATGGAAGGCGCTCTTATTGAGGGCAGAACAGCCGAAACCGTTTCAATGCAGCTTCTTGTGGCTCTTGGTTCCATTGTTGATTTCAATATTCCAATGCTCGAAACCGTATTTGAAAAAATCGGTACTCCTTATAAATATGAAGAATTTAAAGAGCGACTTGAGCGCGCAAGATTCTGGCTCGAGCAGTGTTCACCCGAAAGCGTTAACCGTCTTCGCGAAACCCGTAACTTCGAGGTTTATGATGAACTTGACGAACAGGAAAAACAGGCTATTAAAATGCTCTTTGAGTATCTTTCCACCGATGGCTACTCTCTCGATGACCTAAATGCTGAGCTTTACGCTATTCCCAAGAGAATTTACGGCGAAGACCTCGACCAAAAGACCTTAAAGGGAATTCAGGGCAAGTTCTTTAAGAACGTTTACAGACTTCTTATCGACAAGGAACAGGGTCCCCGTCTTTATCTCTTCCTTTATGCTGTTGAAAAGGACCGTTACGTAAAGCTTCTTGATTTCTCATATGCGCAGACAGATGCAGAAAAGGAAGCGGACGCTAAGGCTAAGGCCGAGGCAGAAGCTAAAGCTAAGGCTGAAGAGCCTAAGGCAGACCCCATTAAAGAACAAATTGAAATTGATACCTTCGATAAGGTTGATATGCGCGTTTGCAAAATCTTAAATGCCGAAGAAATTAAAAAATCTCATTCCTGCCTCAAGCTTACCCTTGATGACGGACTTGAGGGCAGAGTAATCGTTTCTTCTATCAAGAACGATTACAAACCCGAAGAGCTTATAGGTAAAAAGATTATTGTTATCGCAAACCTAAAGCCGGCTAAATTCTCGGGCGTACAGTCTAACGGAATGCTTATTGCGGCGTCGGCCGAAGAATGCGGCTGTAAGGTTATCTTTGTTGACGACTCTGTTCCCACGGGAACGGCAATTCACTAATTATTTAGGAGTGTAAAATTATGACAGAACAAATGTGGCATATAGCGGCTTTCGTGGTTTATTTTCTTATAGTGCTTACTATTGGCGTTGTGTTCTTCTTTAAATCAAAGGGCGGCGGAGAAAAGGAATACTTCCTCGGCGGCAGAAATATGGGCCCTTGGGTTACTGCTTTGTCGGCTCAGGCATCGGATATGTCGGCTTGGCTTTTAATGGGTCTTCCCGGCTCTATTTTAGCCTTTGGTTTCGGTGAGGTTTGGATTGGTATCGGTCTTGCTTTAGGTACCGCGGCAAACTGGATTTTCACAGCTAAAAGACTTCGCCGTTTTTCTAAAGCTGCAAACGATGCTATAACCCTTCCCCAATATCTTTCCAACCGCTTCGGCGGCGGAAAAACTGTTCTTCAAACAGTTTGCGCTTTAATCTTCCTTGTTTGCTTTACCGTTTACGTTGCTTCGGCCTTCGTTGCAGGAACTTCTGTTTTCACAACAGTTTTCCCAAAACTCGATTCAAGCGTTGCTATGATAATTTTTGCGGTTATCATTTTAGTTTATACCTTTATGGGCGGCTTTAAAGCAGTTTGCTGGACCGACTTCTTCCAAGGCTTCTTAATGCTTGCCGCTGTTTTAGCAGTTCCCATTTTAGCGGCTCTTTCTGGCGACACTAACCCCGAATTCTTAAAAGAAACCTATACATATATAGATGGCGGTAAAAAAGTTGCTTGTGTCTTTGTAGGAACTCCCTTTGAAGCAACCTGGCAAGATATCGCTTCCGGTCTTGCTTGGGGTCTTGGCTATTTCGGTATGCCCCATATCTTAGTTCGTTTTATGTCTATCCGCAAGGCTAAAGAAGTTAAAACCGCAGCAACCGTTGCAATTATTTGGGTTGTAATTGCTCTTGGCGCAGTTACCGTTATGGCAATTTTAGGCCGTATGATTTTAGGACCCGAAATTTTAGCTTCAGGTTCTCAAAAGATGGTATTCATCGAACTTGCTAAAAAGTATTTCCACCCCGTTTTAGCCGGACTTTTAATGTCGGCTATTATCGCGGCTTCTATGTCTACCGCAGACAGCCAGTTACTTGTTGCTTCTTCTTCCTTTACTTCCGATATTTACAAGCCCATCATTCGCAAGGGCGCAAAAGACAAGGAAGTTATGTGGATCGGCCGCGCAGTAGTAGTTGTTGTTGCTATCGTTGCTTACTTTATCGCAAGCAGTAAGGCAGAAGGCGCGCAGGCAATTATGAACCTTGTTGAAAATGCTTGGGCAGGCTTTGGTTCGGCTTTCGGACCCGTTGTTATACTTTCTCTCTTCTGGAAGCGCTTTAACTATCAGGGCGCACTTGCCGGCGTTATCGTTGGCGCGGTAGTTGACGTTGTTTGGCTCTTTGGCGGTCTTTCGGCTTCTACCGGAATCTATGAACTGCTTCCCGGATTTATTGCCGGTCTTGTAGCTTCTGTCCTTGTTGCTCTTGCTACCAAAGCTCCCGACGAAGCAACAAAAGCTATTTTCGAAACTGCAACTTCAAAAGAAACAGAAGAATAATATATTTTATACTCCGACAAACTGAAATTTGTCGGAGTATTTTTAAAGGGTTTATTATGGATGAATTTTTATATAAATACAATATAAAAACTTCGATAGAAAGTTTTTCACAATATTTTAATAAGGCAAAAGAGCTTTTCACCCAAAAGGGTAACGATATAATGAATTTCGAGCAATACTCAATTTTTACCTATATGAAAAACGATATTGCTCGCCTTCGCGATGAGCTTGTTTTAGATACCGATAATATTCTTTACGCTTATTTTTTATATGTTGCTATCGAAAATAGAGATATTGAAGCTGTTTGCGCTCTTTCTTCGCCTAACAAGGAATTAGAAGATGAAAAATATGATATTCTACCATTATTTTCCCTTCTATATGCAACCGAAGAACAGATAGCAACCTTGCGTCTTAAAGGCGTTCCTGAAGATGTAATTGCTTCTACCCTTAATATGTTCGAAAACCAAACCCAAGATTTTTTAAATCTATATGGTCATTATGGAATATCGAGCTATGTTGGTTGGATGATGAAATTTATAAGGTGCGAAATTATCCGTGTTGGCAGATTTAATTTAGAACTTTGCGAATATTCGGAAGATTTTGATGTTTTCGAAAAAGATGGTAAACTTGCAGTTCTTCCCAAAGGCGTCACCTTCCATAAAAGCGGTCAGATGTTGGGTTCGGCGGGTTGTGAAGACGAAACCGACAGTTTTGTTGGAGAAATCACCGAAACCGACGACTATTATGAGGGCTTAACTATTGAAAACGGTATTGCAAAGAACGAAAAAACAAGGCTTTATAAGAAAGATTGGAAAAAACTGCTTACCAAGGGCGATAAAATCATAAGCTATCACATCCCTTCGGGCGATAAGCTTGAATATGAGGAAAACAACCGAGATATTAAGCGCGGCAAGGAGATTATAGCTAACTGTTTTGGCGAGGTTAAGTGCGGATTTTGTCTTTCTTGGCTTTTGGACCCGCAAATAAAAGAAATTGTAGGAAAGCAGACCAACCTTACCGCTTTTGCAGATAGATTTTTAAGGTTCCCCATAAAAAGCGAAGGCACCGACGTTTTTGACTATGTCTTTATGTGCAGTGCTTCAACACCTGCCGAAGATTTACCCGAAAAAAGCTCCTTTGCCAAGGCTATAAAAGGACACCTTATAAACGGCGGTCACATCTGGGGTGCAGGGGGTGTTATGCTATGAGCAATATAATTATTCCCCGTCCGCTTCATATCGTACTCGATGATATGGGTTGGATGTCGGGCAAGGACGACAGGGCAAACGGAGGACCTTCAAGACTTGGTATAAACCGAAAGCCTTGCTATAAGGATTACCTTGCCATAAACGAGCTTGGTAAAAGGCTTGGTATGAAAATAAGTTGCGCCTTTGTTCTTGGTGAATGGGACCCCGATAACCGACTGCGCTTTGTAAAAAACTTATCGAAATACAAAGACGGCTGGAATAACGCGGCTTACCTTAATAAAGAAGAACTTGTAAAATGCGTAGGTATAATAAATGAAAGCGAATATATAGACCTTACGGTACACGGCTTGCAGCACGGCTATTATATGGAC
>JAZLEK010000062.1:0-10589 GCA_045615225.1 Acutalibacteraceae bacterium
CATAAGCTAGTAAGGTCCCCGGAAGACTACCGGGTTGATAGGCAGCATGTGTAAGTGTGGTGACACATTCAGCTAGGCTGTACTAATAGACCGAGGGCTTGACCTTTTTCGTTCCTCTAACTCTTTCATTCACTTTGTTCAGTTTTTAGGGTGTGATTAAAAGTCACAACCGAATATAGTTGGTGCCGATTGCGATGAGGGTCCACCCGTTCCCATCCCGAACACGGAAGTTAAGCTCATCAGCGTCGAAAATACTTGGCGGGAAGCTGCCCGGGAAAATAGAACGGCGCCAACACAAAGAAAACACACAGAGAAATCTGTGTGTTTTTCTTTGTGTATTTGTGTCCTTAGGACACAACATCGTTTGCGAGGTTGCTCGCAACATCATTTTTCGCGTAGCGAAAACATCGTTCCTCTTGCGGACACAAAACGATGTTACGGCAAAAGCCGTAAACGAAGTTGCCTTCGGCAAACAGTGTTGTGCTTCGCACAAACGATGTGATGCTTCGCATCAATGATATTGCGCTTCGCGCAAACGTATGGTATAATTTTAATGGGGTGATAGTAATGAAAGAAGATAAACTTTCTGAGTTATCAATGCAATTATCCGTTGATGTTTTAAACCTTGTTAAAGAGCTTAAAGCAAAACACGAAACTGTTATTTCAAACCAAATCGGCAGAAGTGCAACAAGTGTTTGTGCAAACATTGCAGAAAGCAAATACGGCCACAGTCGCGCCGATTTCATTGCTAAACTTGAAATAGCCTTAAAAGAAGCAAGCGAAACAGGTAAATGGCTTGAAATGCTTTCCAAAACCGATTACATAACCGAAGAACAATATAAATCTATCGCCAAAACCTGTTCAACAATACGAATTTTGCTGATTGCATCTATCAAAACAGCAAAATCCAATACACCATAACACTGCCTATGAAAAATTTCTTAAACACCTTCGAGAAAGTCTTTGTGTATTACTTTGCATCGGTTGGTGTATCTTTGCT
This sequence comes from Acutalibacteraceae bacterium, assembly GCA_045615225.1. GTDB lineage: Bacteria > Bacillota > Clostridia > Oscillospirales > Acutalibacteraceae > SFWF01. Next base: position 1,001 of record JAZLEK010000062.1, read on the forward strand.
TGTAAATATTGTGTTAGGCATTCCGCTCAGATTTATTTTCCAAAATCATATCAATCTCACAAACTTTATAGTAGGTATAATTTCAATGCTTGCTTCTCTGTTTGTTTTGTTTTACCGTGATGGATATAACACCAAAAAGCTTGAGTTTAAATACTTTTTACCGTCACTCGCTGTAGTTTTGCTGATTCTTATTTCAGTTTTATTTATAATCGGACACGCCGTTCATATCGCAGGACCAACCGAGTATTTAGATGGGTTTTCCCCAAAAATATTTATCCAAAGTCCAATAAACCGTAAGGTTGCGGTCAATTTAAATTCGGCGGCGCTGATGATATCTGCATTTTTAGTGCTCTACACCCCCACAATCCTCCTCGCAGAAAAAATCGGAGTTAAAAACAGAAATAAAAAACACACAGACTAATCTGTGTGTTTTTCTGTATTTATTAAAATTTTTGCAACTGCATACATAACTAATATAATAGGTTTCAGAATTAAAAAGTATATAGCCAAAGAAATTGTAATTATAAGAATTCCGTTTCGCAGAAAAATATAGTTGATTTCTAAAAATCCCAACAATACGGCAAGCATTCCCACAAAAATTAGTACACATAGAATTACAAAGAAAGCGTTTTCGAGAAAGTTTACATATCTTGTCAAGTTATATAGAGCGTTTTCCAATTTTTCTCTTTCTGTGTATACAGTAGGTTTGTTTTTCATAATCAATAGCCTCAACACAATTAATATACCCGAATAAGGGTAACTTAATTTTAATGCCGATTTTGCAACTTGTCAACCCGAATATGGGTAAAACTCCCTGAAATACGTATTATCATTTATTTAACCCGCGGATGGGTAATGATAATATAGGGGTAAAAATATGAAGTATGCTAACCTGTATGTAAAAAGGATTTTGTCGCTTTGCAAGGAACGCGGTTATTCTGTTAATCACCTAGCGGAAATTAGTGATGTTAAACAGTCAACCTTAGATAATATTGTAAGAGGAATAACTAAAAATCCCGGCGTTAAAACAATACACAAAATAGCAGTAGCTTTTAATATGACGGTTTCGGAATTCTTAGATTTTGAAGAATTAAACAATTATTCGTTTGATGATTAACTAAACCCCCACGTTTTTGGTGGGGGTTAAACTTTGCCTTTTTTTATTTTCATTTCCCCCTTGATTTTTGAAAAATTCGTATTAAAATAAAAGCATAGAAAAGAGGGGACAAAATTTGGATTATTCTATAATTTTTGACCTTGCGGTAATTCTTTTCACCTGCAAGGTTTTATCAATTTTTATGAGGCATATAAAGGTGCCTCAGGTTGTCGGTCAGATAATTGCGGGTTTGCTTATTGGCGGAAACCTTTTAAACATTGTAGATAAAAGCGAACCGCTTGTCTTTATGGCAGAAATCGGCGTGCTTATGCTTATGTTTTCGGCAGGACTGGAAACAGACCTTAAAGAGATAAAATCAACCGGTCCCGTAGCGCTTTTGGTTGCGGCAATGGGTGTTATAGTTCCGCTTGGCTGCGGTTATCTGCTCTATTCGGCATTTTTCGGTTTTGCGGCTATTGGAACAGAAAGCTTCTGGACAGCAATTTTCATTGGTGTTATTATGACGGCAACCTCGGTCGGTATCACGGTCGAAGTTCTTCGCGAGCTTGGAAAACTTAAAAGCAAGGTTGGAACAATAATTCTTAGCGCTGCAATTATAGACGATGTTATTGGCATTGTGCTTTTAGCTTTCGTTACAGGCTTATCCGGCGAGGGCGGCGGACTTGGTTCTGCAGGCATTGTAATTCTTAAAACTGTACTTTTCTTTGTTTGCTCGGTTGTTGCAGGCATAGTTATCCACAAAATTTTCTATTGGCTTGAAAAATATCGCCCCCACACAAGGCGAGTTCCCATTTTCAGCCTTGTAACCTGCCTTTTCTTTTCCTGGGCGGCAGAAGCAATTTTCGGCATAGCCGACATTACGGGAGCCTTTGTTGCGGGTGTTATAATCCGAACAGTTAAGGGTGCGGTTGAAGACACTTCAAGAAAGCTCGACATAAGCTCTTATATGATTTTCACCCCTGTGTTTTTTGCATCTATAGGCATAAAGGTAAACATTGAATTTGCAAATATTACCTCTACTCTGCTTATTTTTGCGCTGTGTTTTGCGGTGGTTGCAATGCTTGCCAAGGCGGTAGGCTGCTTCGGCGCTTCCAAACTTGCAAGATTTGAAAGTAAAGACGCTCTAAGAATTGGCGTCGGCATGATGGCGCGCGGCGAGGTTGCCTTAATTGTTGCAACCAAGGGCGTAGAGTCAGGCGTGCTAAGCTCGGAATACTTTATTGCTGTAATTGCCCTTATAATTATGTCATCAATACTAACCCCCGTGTTTCTGAAATCACTCTACAAAAACTCATAAAACGTCTTTGAAAAAAACACAATATGTGTTATAATGTCTTTGAGGTGAATACAAATGTTGGATATTCTACATACAACACTTAATTTAGGTCTTGAAAAGCCTGTAAAACTTCTTCACGTGACAGATGTACATATCTGTGAGGTTAGCGAGCTTGACGAACCTTGGCAACAGGAGCTTATGAAGGAACGTATAGGAGTTTTTGAAAGGGAAGGCAATTTCCCCGGCAAAACCCCCGAAGAGTTCTTTAAAGAGTCCATTGCCCTTGCACAAGAGCTTGGCGCAACGCTTGTTGTAACGGGTGACGTTTACGATATACATACAAAAGGTAACCTTACAAAGTTCAAGGAACTAATCAAGGGTGAAGATATGATGTTCTCGCCCGGTGGACACGAATATCAGTATCAGATAGTAAGAACCCTTGAAGAACCCGACGGCTACGGCGCAAAAATGGAAAAGCAGCTTAAAGAAGAATTGCCTGAGTTCGACCTTGATTTTGAATGCAGAGAAATTGGCGGAGTAAACATCATTACCGCAAACAACGCTCTTGACTATTACCCCGAATATACCGTAAACAAGTTTTTTGAAACCCTTAAAAACGGACTTCCCACAATCGTTTTCTCTCACGACCCAATGGATGATAAGCTTCTTAACAAGACTGAAGCTTATCACGAAAATGTAAAAATCACAAAAGAGGATTATGAAATCAGCCATAGAATGATAGATGCTCTGCTTCATAATCCTCAGGTTGTTACAACCTTTACGGGACACAACCATATTACTCGCGAATACGAGATAGACGGTAAAAATCATTATCTTACAGGCGGTCTTTTCAAAGGAATTTGCCGCTTAATTGAAATCGTATAATAATTTAATAGGAGGAAATAGCAATGTTAGCAGCACAAATTGCGGCAGTTGTAATATTTGTTGTTATGTTCGTGCTTATTGTTATGGATAAAATCGAACGTCACTATGTTACACTCGGCTGCGGAGCACTTACTTTAATTGGAGTTTTTGGAATTCTTCTTCCCGAAAACAGACTTGGCGCCATATGGGATACCTTGGCGCTCAAAAACCTTACCCATCTTGAATTCTGGTGGGCAGACCCAAATGCCGCCCATTCGGCTTCCCACGGCGGAATTGACTGGGCAACCATAATCTTCCTTGCAGGTATGATGATAATGGTAGAAGGCATGGCAAAATCGGGATTCTTCCGTTGGATTTGTATGCTTCTTGCCAAATGGGTAAAATATAAGACAACACCCCTTTTCATTGCCTTTATGGTAATGTCGGCTGTACTTGCAATGTTTATTGACAGTATTACGGTAATACTTTTCCTTGCCGCAATTACAATTGAACTTGCAAAACTTTTAAAGTTTAACCCTGTTCCTATGATTTTGGCAGAAATTTTCTGCGCAAACCTTGGCGGCAGCGCAACAATGTGCGGCGACCCTCCAAACATTATTATAGGTTCAGCTTTACATTATTCTTTCACAGACTTCCTTTTAAACACAGGTCTTATTGCAGGATTAAGCCTTATTTTTATTGTTATTTATTTCTATTTAGTTAATCGCAAGACCTTAAAAGAGTCTTCAAAGGTAGAAATTGATACAACAAATATGCCTTCTCCGGCATCTGCCATTGTTAATATGAAGGATTTTGTTATAAGTATTGCTATCTTCCTTCTTGCGATAGTGCTTCTTGTTACCCACGCAAATACCGGTCTTTCGGTTGCAACCATTGGCGCAGGAATTGCGGCAATTACACTTCTTACCGCAGGCAAGGGAATAGGCGAAATTCTTTCCAAGGTAGACTATAAAACCTTACTGTTCTTTGTTGGTCTGTTTATGGTTGTAGGCGGACTTGAACAAACCCATATACTTGAGCTTATGGCAAAGTTCATTGAAAGCATTTCGGGCGGAAACCTTATTATTATGGTTGTTATAATTATCTGGCTTTCGGCTATTGCTTCCGCATTTGTAGACAACATTCCCTTTGCCGCTACAATGGTGCCCATTATTACAACACTTGCAGGCGCAAACGCACCCATGCTTCAGACACTTGCCTGGAGCCTTGCAATGGGTACAGATATCGGTGGTTGCGCTACACCTATCGGCGCTTCTGCTAACGTTGTTGGCGTTTCTGTTGCAGGTAAAAACGGTTACCACATCGGTTGGGGCAAATATTGCAAACAGGCTGTTCCCGCAACAATTATTGTTCTTTTAATTTCAACCGCAGTAATAATTCTCAGATACTGTGTATAATATAAAGGGAGGTAGATTTATGTCAAAGCGTTTTATTATTGCTATTGGCCGTGAATTCGGAAGCGGCGGAAAGCATGTAGGCAGAGCTCTCGCTAAAGAGCTTGGCGTTAACCTTTACGACCGCAACATTGTCGAAAAGGTTGCCGAAGAATTAGATGTTGATTCAGAGTCGCTTATGGCTTACGCTAAAAAGAAAAAGCGTCACTTCTTCCACAAAACCGTCAAGGGACATACAACTTCCTTTGAAGACCACGTTGCAAATATGCAGTTTGATTATATCCGCAAACTTGGCGAATCAGATGAATCCTTTGTAATAGTTGGCCGTTGCGCCGAGGAAATTTTAAAGGATTATGACGGTGTAATCTCTATTTTCGTAAAGGGCGACAGAGAATACAGAATAAACCGCGTTATGAAGCAGTTTTCTCTTGACCGCGCCGCCGCAATAGAGAAGATGGACCGTCACGACCGTGTCCGTAAGCATTACCACGACCGCTACTGTCAGGGTAAATGGGGTCAGGTTGACACCTACGACCTTTGTATTGATTCAACCCACTTCGGCACAGAGGGAACGGCCGATTTTATTAAAGAATATATTAAGCGCCGTCTCGGCGAATAAAAAAAGCACCCGAAAGGGTGCTTTTTTTAAGTAATAGGTAATAGTGAAGAGTGAAGAGGTAAGGAGTGCCTTCGGCACAAATGTAGGGCGCGATAGGACGACCTGCACCGAGCGTTACTTAATTTCTTGTTCTAAACTTTTAAAGTATTCGGTATCGAAAAATTCGGTAATTGTAATATCAAGTCCATCGCAAAGCTTTTTAATTGTGGATATACCGGGATTTTTACTTTGGTTATAAAATATAGACTTTACGGTTGTGTAAGGAACGCCCGAAATACTTGCGAGCTTGCAAAAATTAAGGTCTTTTTCAAAACAAAGTTCTTCAAATCTTTTCTTTACAGCTTGAGTTATGTTCATAAAATCACTCCTAACAAAAATATTGTATAGTTTCTGTTAGGAGCAAATAGACTAAAAATTATACGATTATACTATATATAGTCTTTGTTTGGCTTTGGCGGTTGCCATTTCAATAAAGTCTTTTACCGAACAATTATACCCCGCGGCAGTTATAGCTTTTTGCATTTCATATTCTATTTCTTTAACAGAAGTCTTCTCTTTGGTTGATATTTGTTTTAGAATTTTTTTATACTTCATATTTTCACCTCCTTTTGTCAGCATTATACTATATATAGTCTATCAAAGTTTGTCGCAAAGGGTCGAATTGAAAAAATTTTTATTGTTGGCCTAAAGCCTCCCTTGTCTAAAGGGAGGGGGACCGTCGAAGACGGTGGAGGGATTGGTGCTTTTACAGGGAATAGGGAAGATGAAAGGGAAAAAGGATAAAGCCTTGAAATATGCGGATAATTATGGTAGTATATATGAGTTGTAAAAATTATTAGGAGTATGTTATGAGTGATACTAAAAAGGAAATAGCAAGACGCCGCACCTTTGCGATTATTTCCCACCCCGACGCGGGTAAAACCACCCTTACTGAAAAGCTTCTTCTTTACGGAAGAGCAATTCAGTCGGCAGGCTCGGTTAAGGGAAAACAGAACGATAAACACGCCGTTTCCGACTGGATGGAAATAGAGAAAAAAAGAGGTATTTCAATCACCTCCTCGGTACTTCAGTTTGAATATAACGGATATTGCATAAACATCCTTGATACCCCCGGACATCAGGACTTTTCGGAAGACACCTACAGAACCCTAACCGCTGCAGACAGCGTTGTTATGGTAATAGATGCCGCAAAGGGAATCGAGCCGCAAACAAGAAAGCTTTTCAAGGTTTGCGCAATGCGCCATATCCCCATTTTCACCTTTATTAATAAGATGGACCGCGACGCCCGTGATTCTTTCGAGCTTTTAGATGAGCTTGAAAAGGAATTTGGCATTGGCACCTATCCTATGAACTGGCCTATCGGAAGCGGAACCGACTTTAAGGGCGTTTTCGACAGAGAAAAGCGCAGAATTTTAACCTTTGCCGATTCTCACGCAGGTTCTGACAGAATTGAGGCAATTGAATGTGAACTTACCGACACCGAAAAGCTCGACAGTTTAATTGGGCCCTATATGAGAGAAACCTTGGTCGACGAAATTGAGCTTTTAGATGGTGGCGGATTCGAATTCGACATCGAAAAGGTCAGAAACGGAACCCTTTCTCCCGTATTTTTCGGCTCGGCTCTTAATAACTTCGGCGTTGAGCCCTTTCTTGAAAACTTTTTGGAGCTGACCACCGAGCCTCTTGCGTACCGTTCGGGAGATGATATGATTCCCCCCGAAACCGAAGGTTTTTCGGCATTTGTCTTTAAAATTCAGGCAAATATGAACAAGGCGCACCGCGACAGAATTGCTTTTATGCGAATTGTTTCGGGCAAGTTCGACAGAGGACAGGAATATTTCCACGTTCAAGGCAAAAAAATGATAAAGCTTTCCCGCCCAACTCAAATGATGGCGCAGGAAAGAGAAATTGTAGACACCGCCTATGCGGGCGATATTATCGGCGTTTTCGACCCGGGTATTTTCTCTATCGGTGATACCATTTGTGACAAGGGAATGAAGGTAGAATATGCTGGTATTCCCACATTTGCCCCAGAACATTTTGCGGTAGTCGAACAGATAGATTCCTTAAAGCGTAAGCAGTTCGACAAGGGTATTACCCAAATTGCCCAAGAAGGCGCAATTCAGATGTTCTTCCTGCCTGATAGCGGTATGGAGCGCGTTTATGTCGGCGTTGTAGGTATGCTTCAGTTCGACGTTTTGCAGTTCAGAATGGAAAGCGAATACGGTGTTAAATATCATAAGCAGGATACCGCGCACAGTCTGGTGCGTTTTGTAGAGAGCTCAGACACTGAGCTTAAAAACTTAAATCTTATGCAGCAAACAAAATGGGTTAAGGACAGAAGAGGCAGAGATTTGCTTATTTTCACCGCCGAATATGAAATAAATTGGGCACTCGATAAGAATCCCGGGCTTGTTTTAAAAGAATTTTCTCAAATGCAGGAAAATTAATCTAAAACCCCTTGACCTTAGGGTAAAAAAACTGTATTATTTAAGAGAACAATACTCAAACAGGAGTGAAAAATATGGATACTTTAAAAATTGGTATTATCGGCTACGGCGTTCGTGCAAGAGCTGTCTTTGTTCTTATTTACGGAATAAACAAGGGCAAAAAGGTAGAACTCACCGCCGTTTGCGACCCTGCAGATGAGCAAGGCTTAAGAGACAGATTTGCGGCTGACAATATCGACCTTACAAACACCAAATTTTATACCGATGATGTTGACAAAATGCTTGAAGAAAATGAGTTCGATGGTATTATTATCGGCACCCGTTGCAACCTCCACAGTGAGCTTGCCGCCAAGGTTTTAAAGAAAAGAATACCCCTCTTCCTCGAAAAGCCTGTTTCCACAACTATGGAAGAATGGGAGTTTCTTAAAAAAGCTTACGACGAGAACAAAACCGAGGTTGTTGTATCCTTCCCCCTCCGTTTAACCGAGCTTGTAAAAGAGGTTAAAACCGCTATCAAGGCTCACGAAATCGGCCCCATTCAGCACGTTGCCGCCTTCAACTATGTAACCTACGGCGGAGACTATTACCACAACTGGTACAGAGATGAAAGCATTACCGGTGGTCTTTTCCTTCAGAAGTCCACCCACGATTTCGACTACATAAACTATATCGTTGAACAAAAGCCTGTTCAGATTTGCGCAATGAATTCAAAGCAGATTATGAAGGGCAACAAACCTGCCGGTCTTAAGTGCGAAGATTGTCCCGACCAGTACACCTGTAAAGAAGGTCCTTATATGACTCGCGCAATGGGTGACTATGTTCACGGTCCCTACTGCTGCTATGGCGAAGAAGTAGGTAACGAAGACAGCGGCACGGCTATCGTTCGTTACGAATCGGGTATGCACATGGTTTATACCCAGAACTTCTTTGTAAGAAATAAGCACGCTGCAAAACGCGGAGCTATTTTCTCGGGTGAAGGCGGAACAGTAGAGTTCGACTGGGTAACAAGCGAAATCAAGGTAAGAAAGAACTACACCCCCCACGACTGTGTTTACAAGATTGAAACCGTTGGTAACCACGGCGGCGGAGATATGAAACTTGCCGACAACTTCTACGACGTAATGATGGGAACCGACGTTTCCCATACTCCTCTTGAAGAAGGTCTTTCTTCTGCTTACCTCTGTCTTAAGGCTAAGGAATCTGCCGAAACAGGCAAATTTGCCGATATCGAATATCGCGGATAAAACAAACAAAACAAAAATAACCCCCACCGATTTCTCGGTGGGGGTTTGAGTTTATTATCTTACATTGTACCGAAGATGAATTTAGCAAGGAAGAGAAGAGCGATAACTGTAACAGCGATATCCTTCTTCTTGTAGTTGCCGGTAAAGAGTGTGATAAGAACGTAAGCGATAGAGCCGATACCGATACCATTTGCAATGGAGTAGGTAAGAGGCATCATAACGAGTGTTAAGAAAGCAGGAACTGCATTTCTTAAATCTGTCATATCAACCTTAGCGAAGTTCTTAAGCATTAAAACACCAACGAAGATAAGAGCGGGAGCGGTAGCAGCCGCAGGAATGATACTTGCGAAAGGTGCAAGGAAGAGGCAAACTGCGAAGCAGATTGCGGTAACAAGACTGGTAAGACCGGTCTTACCGCCTGCAGCAACGCCGGCAGCGCTTTCTACGAAGGTTGTAACGGTAGAAGTACCAAGAACAGAACCGGAAACGGTAGCAACAGAGTCGCAGGTCATAGCCTTGTCAACGTCAACGGGGTCGCCGTTTTCGTCGAGCATATCAGCTTCAGAAGCTGCGCCGTAGAGGGTTCCGATAGTATCGAACATAT
>JAZLEK010000063.1:0-5169 GCA_045615225.1 Acutalibacteraceae bacterium
AGGATAGAAACTATTAAAAAAAGAGCCAAAAGGCTCTTTTTTATTTATTTTTAATGTAATTGTCAATCGCCTGGGCAGCGGTTTTCCCTGCGCCCATTGCAAGAATAACAGTAGCGGCGCCCGTAACGGCATCTCCGCCGGCAAACACACCCTCCATAGATGTTTTGCCTGTTTCGTCGGCAACAATACAGCCGCGGCGGTTTGTTTCGAGTTCACTTGTGGTCGAAGTGATAAGGGGGTTGGGCGAAGTGCCAATTGCCATAATAACTTCGTCAACGGGAAGAACTTCTTCGCTGCCCGCAATTTCTACGGGGCTTCTTCTGCCCGAAGCATCGGGCTCGCCAAGTTCCATTTTTATGCACTCAATTCCCGTAACAAAACCGTTTTTGGGGTCGCGTCTGTTTTCTTCGTTTCTGTAGCCCAAAATCTTTGTTGGGTTGGTGAGCAACTTAAATTCAATGCCCTCTTCCATAGCGTGTTCAACCTCTTCGCGTCTTGCGGGAAGCTCGTCGAGCGAACGGCGGTAAACGATATACACCTTTTCGGCGCCGAGTCTGAGCGCTGTACGTGCAGCATCCATAGCTACGTTTCCGCCACCCACAACAGCAACCTTTTTGGCGTGCATAATGGGGGTTTCGGAATCGTTTCTATATGATTTCATAAGGTTGTTTCGGGTTAAGAATTCGTTAGCCGAATAAACACCCTTAAGGTTTTCACCCCCAATTCCCATAAAGCGGGGAAGTCCTGCGCCCGAGCCAATAAATATAGCCTCAAATCCCATATCAAAAAGTTCACTTATATCAAGGGTTTTACCTATTACAAAGTTGGTCTGAACCTTAACGCCAAGCGCTTTCAGGGAGTCAACCTCTTTCTTAACAATGTGTTTGGGAAGTCTGAACTCGGGAATTCCGTATACAAGCACACCGCCCGCAACGTGAAAAGCTTCAAAAACGGTAACGTCATAGCCACGCTTTGCAAGGTCTCCCGCGCAGGTAAGTCCTGCAGGGCCCGAGCCGACAACGGCTACCTTGTGTCCGTTAGGCTCAGCCTTTTTAACCTCGCCACTGAAATGCTCGTTGTGCCAGTCGGCAACAAAACGTTCAAGTCTGCCGATTCCAACACTTTCGCCCTTTATTCCGCGAACACATTTTGCTTCGCACTGGCTTTCCTGTGGGCAAACTCGGCCGCAAACAGCGGGCAGGGAAGAGGAACGTGATATAATTTCATAAGCTGCCTCAAAATCTCCCTCTTTTATCTTGCTTATAAATTCAGGAATATGAATATTAACCGGGCAACCGCTGACACAGGGCATATTTTTACAGTTTAAGCAACGCTCTGCCTCAATTAAAGCCATTTCTTCGGTATAACCCGTTGCAACTTCCTTAAAATTTTTGCCTCTTAAAACAGGGTCCTGAGTAGGCATAGCCGTTTTTTTAGGGTCCATATTAGGCATACTTACTCAACCTCCTTGTTTAAAAGATTACAGGTTTCTTCATATTTGTGATGTTCAAAATCGTGGTACATATTGTTGCGTTCCATAGCTTCGTCAAAGTCAACCTCGAAGCCGTCAAAATCGGGCCCGTCAACACAGGCAAATTTGATTTTACCGCCAACCGAAATTCTGCAACCGCCGCACATACCTGTGCCGTCAATCATAACAGGGTTCATTGAAACGGTGGTCTTAATGCCGTAAGGCTTTGTTGTTGCAACAACAAATTTCATCATAACAAGGGGTCCGATAGCAATAACTTCGTCATACTGTTCGCCCGAATCAATAAGCTCTTTTAAAGCCTCAGTAACAAGACCTTTTCTGCCGCGGCTTCCGTCATCTGTCATAAGAACAACCTTGTCTGATGCGGCGGCAAATTCTTCTTCCAAAATAACAAGTTCGCTGTTTCTGAAGCCAATGATAGAATGAACCTCCGCGCCAAGAGAATGAAACTTTTCGGCAAGAGGTAAAGCAATGGCAGAGCCAACGCCACCACCGACAATAGCAACCTTTTTTATACCGTCGGTAACGGTTGCCTTGCCTAAAGGACCAACAAAATCAGAAATATATTCGCCCTCTTCCTTTGCGTTTAGTAGTGCAGTAGAAGAACCGATAATCTGGAATATAATTCGAACGGTACCCTTTTCCCTGTCATAACCCGAAATGGTCAGAGGTATGCGTTCGCCGTCTTCATTAACGCGCAAAATAATAAATTGACCGGCTTCGGCCTTTTTTGCAACAAAGGGCGCGTCAATATCCATCAAGGTAACAACAGGACTTAAAACTTTTTTCCTTACAATCTTATACATTAAAAGGAACTCCTTAAAATTGATTAAATCCATTTTAGCACAATGAAGTAAAAAATACAATAACACTATGGGGCAATTTTTGCATAAATATTTGCCTTTTTGAAACAATAATTTTATGAAAAATAAATTAGTAACCTACATTTTTGGATTTTTTGTCGGAATAATTAACGGACTTCTTGGTGCCGGGGGAGGTATGATTGCAGTTCCCGCGCTGAAAAAACTCGGTATGAGTCAGAAGGATGCCCATCGAAACGCCGTCGCGGTAATTTTGCCGCTAAGCGTTTTTTCGGCTGCGCTTTATCTCTTTCGGGGAAATGTTGCTATCACAAATACGCTTATTTTTATCCCCGGCGGTCTTGTAGGCGCAGGGGTAGGAACAATGCTGCTTAAAAAGATATCACCAAAATGGCTCGCCGTAATTTTCGGCGCCTTTATGGTCTATTCGGGAGTGAGGTTGCTGCTTAAATGATTTGGGATATTATTGCGGGATTTTTGTCGGGCGTAATCGGCGCGATGGGGCTTGGCGGCGGCGCGGTGCTTCTTATTTACCTTGCTCTTTTTAAGGATACAAATCAGCTCACTGCGCAGGGTATAAATCTGATTTTCTTTATACCCGTAGCGGTGCTTTCGGTTATAATTTACGCCTTTAAAAAACAAATAAAGTGGAAAATGGTTTTACCAATTGCGGCAACAGGACTTCTTGGCGCTGTGGCAGGCTTCTTTTTGTCGGGAATCATAGGCGATAAGATTGTTGCAAAAATTTTTGGTGGACTGCTTGTCCTTATGGGAATATGGCAGATAATTGCCGCCTTTAAAAAGAAAGAAAAAGAGTAAAATAAATCCCCTTGAAACAAATGTTTTTTTGTGTTATAATCAAAAAAGAATATTTGTTCGAAAGGGGATGTTGTTTTGTCAAGACCCTCGCTTAGCGAAAAACAACTTAAGGTGTACAATTATCTTATTAAAGCAATAAGCAGCGGTTTTCCGCCCACCGTCCGTGAGATTTGTAATCAAACGGGAATCAAATCTACCTCAACCGTTCACGCAATATTAAGCGTGCTCGACGAAAACGGATATATTGAACGCGACCCAAGAAATTCCCGTTCCATTCGAATTGCGGGAACGGCTTCAACCGCCCAAGTACCCGTAATCGGCAGGGTAACGGCAGGTCAACCCATTTTAGCGGTCGAAGAAATTATCGATTATATTCCTTATGCCGCCTCTTCTGCCGAAGGTCTTTTTGCCTTAAAGGTCGTAGGACTCAGTATGAAGGATGTCGGCATACTCGACGGCGACCTCGTAATTGCCGATAAAGATGCCGCCTACCGTTCAGGTGATATTGTTATCGGTATGGATGGGGATGAAGCTACCGTTAAAAGACTTCTTATTAAGAACGGTCAGGTAATCTTTATGCCCGAAAACCCTGATTTCGACCCGATTTATCCCGAAAACCCCTCGGTGCTCGGCAAGGTAATCGGTAGCTACAGAAGGTACTAGTTTTATGAAAAAGTTTGTTGAAATATTTACCGACGGAGCCTGTTCAGGCAACCCGGGTCCCGGAGGATGGGGGGCGGTTTTACGGTTTGGTCAGCGCGAAAAAGAGCTTTGCGGCGGCGAAGCCGACACCACGAACAACCGTATGGAGCTTACCGCCGTAATAGAAGCCTTGTCGGCGCTTAAAGAGCCTTGCAGCGTCAAACTCACCACCGATTCTAAATATGTTTGCGACGCCATAACAAAAGGTTGGGTTTATTCCTGGAAACAAAACGGTTGGAAAAAGGCCGATAAAAAACCCGCTCTGAACATTGACCTTTGGGAAAAGCTTTTGCCTCTGCTCGCCACCAACGAAGTTGAGTTTTGTTGGGTTAAAGGACATGCGGGCCATCCCGAAAACGAACGCTGTGATACATTAGCGGTAGAATTTTATAAAAAATTCCAAAAATAAAAAAGAATTTTATGTGAAAAAGTATTATTTTACTATTTACTTTTATAAATAAAAGTAGTAAAATATCTTCGTATGGATAATTATAATTCCATTTATAAATTTAGGAGGAATTTTACATGGCAAGAAAATTTAAAACCATGGACGGTAACAACGCTGCGGCTCACGTTTCCTACGCGTTCACCGAAGTGGCAGGAATTTATCCTATTACACCGTCCAGTCCTATGGCAGACTATGTTGACCAGTGGTCAGCTCAGGGACTCAAAAACATTTTTGGCACAACAGTTAAGGTTGCAGAAATGCAGTCTGAGGCAGGTGCTGCAGGTACCGTACACGGTTCTCTCGCCGCAGGCGCATTAACCACTACATACACCGCATCTCAGGGACTTCTTCTTATGATTCCCAATATGTACAAAATTGCGGGCGAATTACTTCCTTGCGTATTCCACGTATCGGCTCGTTGTGTAGCTTCTCACGCTCTTAACATTTTCGGCGACCATTCCGACGTTTACGCCTGCCGTCAGACAGGTTTCGCAATGCTCGCAGAAACCAATACTCAGGAAGTTATGGACCTCGGCGCAGTTGCTCACCTCGCAGCAATCAAGGGTCGCGTTCCCTTCATCAACTTCTTCGACGGTTTCCGTACCTCTCACGAAATTCAGAAAATTCAGGTATGGGATTTTGAAGACCTTAAAGAAATGTGCGATATGGATGCTGTTGAAGCTTTCAGAGCACGTGCTCTTAACCCCGAACGTCCCGTTATGCGCGGTTCTCACGAAAACGGCGATATCTTCTTCCAGCACAGAGAGGCCTGCAACAAGTATTACGATGCAGTTCCCGCAATTGTTGAAGAATATATGGACAAGGTTAACGCTAAAATCGGCACCGACTATAAGCTCTTCAACTACTACGGCGCAGAAGATGCAGAC
>JAZLEK010000064.1:0-26050 GCA_045615225.1 Acutalibacteraceae bacterium
CTATGAACTGCCTCTCTGAAGCTCTTGGTATCGCTCTTCGCGGTAACGGCACAATTCCTGCTGTTCACGGCGCACGTCAGCGTCTTGCCAAGGCGGCAGGTGAGCAGATTATGAGCCTCGTTGAAAAGGATATTAAGCCTCTTGATATAATTACCGAAAAGTCGCTTCGCAATGCTCTTACGGTTGATATGGCGCTTGGTTGCTCGACAAATTCAGCTTTGCACTTAGCCGCTATTGCTCACGAAGCCCACATTGATTTTGATTTACATATGATAAATGAAATCAGCGAAAAGACCCCGAATCTTTGCCACCTTGCCCCCGCAGGACATCATCATATGCAGGATTTAGAGGCAGCGGGCGGTGTTTACGCCGTAATGGGTGAGCTTGATGAGGCAGGCTTCCTTGAAACCGATATAATTACTGTAACAGGAAAAACGGTTGCCGAAAATATTAAGGGTATACGTTCTAAGAATACAGATGTTGCTAAAACGGTTGCAGAGCCTTATTCTAAAACAGGCGGTCTTGCAGTGCTTTACGGCTCTCTCGCTCCAAACGGCTCTATCGTTAAGCGCAGTGCGGTTGCTAAGGAAATGTTAACCCATACAGGACCTGCCAAGGTATTTGACAGCGAAGAAGAGGCAATCAAGGTTATCTATGCAGGCGGTATTAAGCCGGGCGATGTAGTGGTTATTCGCTACGAAGGTCCCGCAGGTGGCCCCGGTATGAGAGAAATGCTTTCTCCAACATCGGCCATAGCAGGTATGGGACTTGATAAAGAGGTTGCCCTTATTACTGACGGCCGTTTCTCGGGCGCAACACGTGGCGCCGCTATCGGTCACACCTCTCCCGAAGCGGTAGACGGCGGTCCTATTGCCTATGTTAAAGACGGCGATATGATTACCATAGATATTCCAAACTATTCTATCTCTCTTGATGTAACAGAAGAAGAAATGGCAAAGCGCAGGGCGGAAACAACATTAAAGGTTAAAACAAACTTGACAGGCTATCTTAAGAAATATGCTAAAATGGTAAGCTCTGCCGATAAGGGCGCCATAATTGATATTTAATAGGTGAAATTTTTATGAGTAGAATTAAAATTTTTGATACAACACTCCGCGACGGAGAGCAATCACCGGGCTGCAGTATGAATCTTGCCGAAAAGCTTCAGGTTGCTTCTCAGCTTGAAAGACTCGGTGTAGATATAATCGAAGCCGGCTTTGCAATTTCCTCTCCCGGAGATTTTGAATCGGTAAAAAGCATTGCAGAGCTTGTTAAAAACTGTTCTGTTGCTTCTCTTTCCCGTGCGCTTGAAAAAGATATCGACTGCGCCTGGGAGGCGGTAAAAAATGCGGCAGACCCCCGTATTCATACATTTATTGCAACCTCTCCCGTCCATATGGAATATAAACTCAAAATGTCTCCCGAACAGGTTATTGAGCGCACAGCCGCTATGGTTAAATACGCCTCAAAATACACCTCTAATATTGAATTTTCCTGTGAAGATGCGATGCGTAGCGACCCGGATTTCCTTGTTCGTGTTTGTGATGCCGCAATTAAAAACGGCGCAAAGGTGCTCAACATACCCGATACCGTCGGCTACACAACACCTAACGAAATGCGCGCTATGATTGAGTATCTCATTAAAAATGTACCCGATAGCGATAAGGTTGAATTTTCCGTTCACTGCCATAACGATTTAGGTATGGCGGTTGCAAATGCGCTTGGCGGTGTACTCGGCGGAGCTTTACAGATTGAATGTACTGTTAACGGACTGGGAGAACGTGCAGGTAATACCTCACTCGAAGAGGTTGTTATGGCAATGAATACACGTCCCGACCTATACGGTGAGCTTCCAAGAATCGATACTAAACAGATTTACAGAACAAGTAAGCTGGTTTACAATATTATCGGTCAGTCTGCGCCCAACAATAAACCTATTGTTGGCGCAAACGCATTTGCTCACGAATCGGGTATCCATCAGCACGGCGTACTTGCCAATAAGTCGACCTATGAAATTATGACTCCCGAATCTGTCGGAATTCAGAAAAATCAAATGGTACTCGGTAAGCATTCGGGCAAACACGCGTTCTCTGAAAGACTTAAGGAACTCGGCTATGAGCTGAGCGATGACCAGATTGTAGATGCGTTCACAAAGTTTAAGGAACTTTGCGATAAAAAGAAAACCGTTACCGATGGAGATATTGAAGCGCTTGTTACAAATACAGAAATTGTTGATGGAAAATATAAGCTTGTTTCCTTTGATGTTAAAACAATGGGCAAGGTTGGTGTTTGCTCCTCTATTTGCCTTAAGCACGAGGACGAGTTTGTAGAGCAAAAGAGTCTTGGTGACGGCGCTATCGACTCGCTTTACGCCGCTATTGATAAGATTGTTCAGCCCCCTGAGCACGTGCTTGATAAGTTCAATATCAGTGCTGTTTCCGAAGGACAGGATACTCTCGGTGAGGTTACACTTAAACTTCAAAGTGGGGGCAAAACCTACTCGGGTCGCGGACTTTCAACCGATATTATCGAAGCAGGAATTATGGCTTATCTTAACGCAATTAACAAACTTATGCAGTAAGGTGATTTAAATGGGAATGACAATGACACAAAAGGTATTAGCTGCCCACTGCGGAGCCGAAAAGGTAGAAGCAGGGGAGTTAATCCTTATAAATTTAGACCTTGTTCTTGGTAACGATATAACCTCTCCCGTTGCCATCGCTGAGTATAACAAGCTTGGTGTTGACAAGGTTTTTGATAGTAAAAAGGTAACAATGGTTATGGACCATTTTGCACCAAATAAAGATATTAAAGCAGCCGAACAGTGCAAAATGTGCAGAAACTTCTGCGGTGAGCAGAATATCGAACATTTTTATGATGTAGGTCAAATGGGAATTGAACACGCGCTTCTTCCTGAAAAAGGACTTGTTGTTTCGGGCGATGTTGTAATTGGCGCCGATTCTCATACCTGCACCTACGGCGCGCTCGGCGCATTTTCAACAGGTGTCGGCTCTACCGATATGGCTTGCGGAATGGCAACGGGCAAGGCTTGGTTCAAGGTGCCCTCGGCTATTAAATTTACCCTTAAGGGCAAGCTTAATAAATACGTTTCAGGTAAAGACGTAATTCTTCATATTATTGGTATGATAGGTGTTGACGGCGCTCTTTATCGCTCAATGGAATTCACAGGCGAGGGCGTTCATAGTCTTTCAATGGCAGACAGACTTTGTATGGCTAATATGGCTATCGAAGCAGGCGCTAAGAACGGGATTTTCGAGGTTGATGATGAAACCCTTAAGTATGTTGCAGAACATTCTGCTCGCAAACCTGTAGTTTTCAAGGCAGATGAAGATGCCGTTTATGATGAAGAATATGTAATCGACCTTTCTGAAATAAAATCCACCGTTTCTTACCCCCACCTTCCTGAAAATACACATCTTGCAGAAGAGTCAGGAGATATTAAAATCGATCAGGTGGTTATCGGCTCTTGCACCAACGGCAGACTGGAAGACCTTGTTGCCGCCGCCGAAATTATGAAGGGCAAAAAGGTTGCAGAGAACGTCCGCTGTATAGTTATTCCTGCCACTCAAAAGGTTTATCTTGATGCAATGGAAATGGGTCTTTTAAAAATATTTATTGAAGCAGGCGCGGCAGTATCTACCCCCACTTGCGGTCCCTGTCTTGGCGGACATATGGGAATTCTTGCCGCAGGAGAAAGAGCGGTTGCAACTACCAACCGTAACTTCGTAGGCAGAATGGGTCATACCAGCAGTGAAATTTATCTTGCTTCTCCCGAAGTTGCAGCAGCAAGCGCCGTAACCGGCAGAATAACCGACCCGAAGGAGGTAATGTAATATGAAATTTACAGGAAACGCTATAAAATACGGCGATAATGTAGATACCGACGTTATCATCCCGGCTCGTTATCTCAACACCATCGATAAAAAAGAGCTCGCTTCTCACTGTATGGAGGACCTTGATAAGACCTTTATTACCCGCGTTAAAGATGGAGATATAATGGTTGCAGGCAACAACTTTGGTTGCGGTTCTTCCCGTGAACATGCTCCAATTGCTATTAAAGAAAGCGGAATTTCTCTTGTTATCGCTAACAGCTTTGCAAGAATTTTCTACAGAAACTCAATTAATATCGGTCTTGCTATCTTAGAATGCCCCGAAGCCGTTAATGGCATAAACGAGGGCGATAAGATAGAAGCAGACCTCGATAAAGGTGTTATCTATAACCGAACAACAGGGGCAGAGTTTAAAACCAAGCCTTTCCCCGAATTTGTTCAGAAAATTATTACCGCAGGCGGACTTGTAGAGTCCATTAAAGCGGGAATTATAAAATAAGGTGAAAAAATATGAACTTTAACATTGCTTTACTTAAAGGTGACGGAATAGGCCCCGAAATAGTCACTTCCGCCGTAAAGGTTTTAGAAAAGGTCGGCGAAAAGTATGGTCATACCTTTAACTTTACCGATTATCTCATCGGCGGTATTGCTATCGATACCGTAGGGGAAGGACTTCCCAAAGAAACGGTTGACGGTTGTCTTGCATCTGATAGCGTTTTGCTGGGCGCAGTAGGCGGTCCCAAGTGGGATACTCTTCCCGGAAACCAACGTCCCGAAAAGGCTCTGCTTGGAATCAGAAGCGCAATGGGTCTTTATACAAACCTTCGCCCCGCAAAGCTTTACCCCGCTCTTAAGGATGCTTCACCGCTTCGCGCTGATATCGTTGAAAAAGGCTTCGACATTATGATGGTGCGTGAGCTCACAGGAGGAATTTACTTTGGCGAAAGAGGTCGCCGTGATGGTAAATACGGCCCCGAGGCATACGATACCGAGGCGTATAGCGTAATGGAAATTGAGCGTATAGCAAAGGTTGCTTTTGAAACCGCCAGAAAGAGAAATAAGAAGGTTATAAGTGTTGACAAAGCAAATGTTTTAGAGTCTTCCAGACTCTGGCGTGAAACGGTTCACAGAATCGCTGAAGATTACCCCGATGTAGAATGTACCGATATGCTTGTTGATAACACCGCTATGCAGATTGTTCGTAACCCTGCTCAGTTCGACGTTGTTGTTACTTCAAATATGTTCGGTGATATACTGTCAGATGAAGCTTCTCAAATTACAGGCTCAATAGGTATGCTCGCATCTGCTTCTCTTGGAGATACAACAAGAGGACTCTATGAGCCTATTCACGGCTCTGCGCCCGACATTGCGGGTCAGAACAAGGCTAATCCTATTGCTACAATTCTCTCAACCGCTATGATGCTTCGCTACTCTTTCTCCCTTATGGATGAGGCAGATTGTATCGAAAATGCCGTTAACAAGGTGCTTGATAAGGGTTACAGAACTGCAGACCTTGCTATGGGCAAGGATATCGCAACACTGTCTTGTACAGAAATTACAGATAAAATTCTCGCTGAGATTTAAATGGAGATGCATTAAAATGTTAGATATCAAAATTACAAGAACTTCTACACCTAAGGCAAAGCCCGAAAAGGGTGCGCCTCTCGGTTTTGGTAAAATCTTTACCGACCATATGTTTGTAATGGACTATACCGAGGGTAAGGGTTGGCACGACCCAAGAGTTGTACCTTTCCAGAATCTTTCAATGTCTCCCGCCGCAATGGTTTTCCACTACGGACAGGAAATGTTCGAAGGTCTTAAGGCTTATATCGGTGCAGATGGTAATGTATATATGTTCCGCCCCGATATGAATGCAAAGCGCACCAACAAAACTAACGAACGTCTTTGCATTCCCGAGATTCCCGAAGAAGATTTTGTACAGGCTGTAAAGACTGTTGTTGAAGTTGATAAGGATTGGATACCTACTGAAGAGGGAACCTCGCTCTATGTTCGTCCCTTTATTATCGCAACCGATGAATACCTTGGCGTAAAGCCTTCAGACACCTATAAATTTATAGTTATCCTTTCTCCTTCGGGCGCATATTACGCAAGCGGAATTAATCCTGTCGGAATTTGGATAGAAGACGAATATGTTCGCGCAGTTAAGGGCGGCATGGGCTTTGCTAAAACAGGCGGAAACTACGCTTGCTCTCTTGCGGGTCAGGTTAAAGCGCACGAGGACGGCTATTCTCAGGTGCTTTGGCTCGACGGTGTTGAAAGAAAATATATTGAAGAAGTTGGCGCTATGAACATCTTCTTTAAAATTGACGGTAAAATTGTTACACCTATGCTCAATGGTTCTATTCTTCCCGGTGTAACAAGAGACTCTGTAATCAATCTTTGTAAGAGCTGGGGTATGGAGGTAGAGGAAAGAAGAATCTCTATCGACGAGGTAGCCGAAGCTTATAAGAATGGCAAGCTCGAAGAGGTTTTCGGCACAGGTACCGCCGCAGTTATCTCTCCCGTTGGTAAGCTCCGCTGGAAAGATGATGTAATGACCATTAATGATAATGAAATTGGTGAGGTAAGCCAAAAAATCTACGATACCGTCACAGGTATTCAGCTCGGTAAACTTCCCGATGAGTTCGGTTGGAGATATACCGTTTGTAAGTATTAAATAACAAGCCCTGTCCGCAAAAAAAAGTGGGCAGGGAATTGTTGCGTTTTAAAGGAATAAAAATTTTTAAAAATCTTTAAAATTCTTTAGTACACTACTTGACTAAAGCGTGATTATGTGTTATAATACTCAAAAATCACAAGAGAGGACTATAATTATGCCCGAAAACACCGTTTTAAGCTTTGAAGAAAAGGTTTCAATGAAGCTGATGTCACTT
Organism: Acutalibacteraceae bacterium; assembly: GCA_045615225.1. GTDB lineage: Bacteria > Bacillota > Clostridia > Oscillospirales > Acutalibacteraceae > SFWF01. The sequence goes on from JAZLEK010000064.1 coordinate 6,746, forward strand.
TTTAGCAGCTACGGCTATAAGAAGTTTAAAATAAGCAAATTTGAAGAGTACGACCTTTATATCGAGAATAAAAGCTTTCTTAAAAGCGACAACATTATCGCTTTTAATGACCCAACGGGTAAGCTTTTAGCGCTTAAACCAGACGTAACGCTCTCTATTGCCAAGAATACCGCCGAAAATGAATGTGAACCCCGTAAGCTTTTCTATGCTGAAAATGTTTACAGAGTATCGGGTAATATGCACGAATTCAAGGAAATAAACCAAATTGGCTTGGAACTTATAGGTGATATTGACACCTATTCTCTTTGCGAGGTTTTAAATCTTGCAAAGCTTTCTCTTGCTCAAATAAGCGACAGCTATGTTCTCGATATTTCTCATATGGGTATTCTTATCGGGCTACTTGAAAGCACAGGTCTTCCTTACGATGTTAAAGAAGAGATTTCTGCTTATATTGGCACAAAGAATTCATACGAAATCCGTCGTGTTTGCAGTGAAAACGGTGTGGATGAAGCCTTGGCTGAAAAGATTTTAAATCTTGTTTCTCTTTATGGCGGTATCGACAAAATAATCCCCGAAGCCGAAAAACTAATAGTTAACGAAACAACAGCAAATGCGGTAGAAGAACTTAAAACGGTTTGCAAAGCCCTAAAGCTTAGCGGTAATGCCGACAATATAAATATCGATTTTTCTGTCGTAAGTGATATCAGCTACTATAACGGCATAACCTTCAGAGGCTTTATCGAAAATGTTCCGTGTAGCATACTTTCGGGCGGCAGATACGATAATCTGCTTTATAAACTCGGCAAAAATTCGGGTGCGGTAGGCTTTGCGGTATATATGGATATGCTTTCCTATCTCGATAAGGATAATGACCGCTTTGATACCGATATACTTCTTGTTTATGGCAAAGATAATTATGCAGAAGAGGTTTTTGCCAAGGTCAGTGAGCTTAAAAAACAGGGTAACAGGGTTTTTGCATCAAACACACCCTGTAAAAATATTAAGTATAAAACAAAGGTTGTTTTAGGGGAGGAGTAAATTATGAAAAAGTATATCAATATTGCTCTTCCTAAAGGCAGACTTGGTGAAAAGGTATATAACCTTTTGGAAAAAATAGGCTATGGTTGTCCCTCTGTCCTTGAAAACAGCAGAAAGCTTGTCTTTGAAGATGAAAAGAACGGCGTTCGCTATTTTTGGGTAAAGCCGAGTGATGTTGCAATTTATGTTGAAACAGGCGTTGCAGATGTCGGTGTTGTGGGAAAAGATATTCTTCTTGAACAAAACCCCGATATATATGAGCTTCTCAACCTTGGCTTTGGCAAATGTCGTATGGCGGTTGCAGGAAAAAAAGGGGAGATGTTACCCCTTGATAAAACCATAAAGGTAGCAACAAAATTTCCAAATATCGCAAAAAAATATTTTGCTTCAAAAAGCCGAGAAATTGATATTATTAAGCTAAACGGTTCAATAGAACTTGCACCAATACTTGGTATGTCAGATGTTATTGTTGATATTGTCGAAACGGGAAGCACACTCCGCGAAAACAACCTTGAGGTTTACGAAGATATTGTCAATATAAGCGCTCGTTTTATCGCAAATAAAACAAGCTTCCGCTTTAAAACAGACGAAATTGAACTTATGAAAAGCAGGCTAGCCGGAGCATTAGAACCGAATCAGCCTTAAAGGGCGATTTTTAGGTCTCTTTTGGCTCATCGTCGCCCATAGGCGACGGCCTTATGTGTTTCTCTTCACCAAAATCCCCACAAAAAACCGCACCTTTAAGGTCGTAGAATTTTGTGGCAAAAGGTTTTTTCGGTGAGCGAGGAACAAAACGCAGCAAATACTTTTGTATTTGCGAGTATTTTGACAAAGCATAGAGAAAAAACCTTGCCCCAAAATCAGACTCGGTTTTAACGCTCTGGCTAGAGAAGGAACTTTAAAATGATTAAGATTTTTGATATAAATAAACTCACTTTAGATGAAATACTGTCCCGTGATACATCCGCTACAGGTGTTGAGGAAATAGTTTCGGGCATAATTGCTGATGTTAAAGAAAACGGCGATGCCGCGCTTTATAAATACTCTGAAAAGTTTGATAAGGTAAGCCTTTCTTCTCTTGAGGTAACAAAAGAGGAAATTGATGAGGCGCTCTCTCTGGTTGAACCCGAATTTATAGAAATAATCAAAGAAGCCGCGAAAAATATTACCGAATACCACAAGAATCAGGTTCAAAAGGGCTTTGAAATAAAGAAGGAAAACGGCATTATTTTAGGCCAAAAGGTGCTTCCTGTAAAAAGAGCAGGTCTTTATGTGCCCGGTGGTACAGCGGCATATCCTTCAACAGTTTTAATGGACTGCATTCCTGCCAAAATTGCCGGAGTTAAGGAACTGTGCATAACTACACCCCCCTCAAAAGACGGAAAGGTTAACCCCGTAATTTTAGCCGCCGCAAAAATTGCGGGCGCCGACAGAATTTTCAAGGTTGGAGGAGCCCAGGCTATTGCAGCTTTAGCCTACGGCACCGAAACAGTACCCAAGGTTGATAAAATAGTTGGTCCCGGTAATGTCTTTGTTGCCGAAGCAAAACGTCAGGTTTACGGCCTTGTTTCAATTGATATGATTGCAGGTCCCAGTGAAATTTTAGTAATTGCCGATGGCACCTGTAACCCTGAATTCGTTGCCGCCGACCTGCTTTCTCAGGCAGAACACGATAAGCTTGCATCTGCCGTACTCGTTACCGATAGCTTGGATTTAGCCGAAAAGGTGAGGGCCGAGCTTGAACGTCAGGTTGCGCTCTTGCCTCGTGAAGAGATAGCAAGAACCTCTATTGACAATAATGGTAAAATAATTATAGTTGACAGTATCGAACAGGCTATTGAAATCAGCAACGAAATTGCCCCCGAGCATTTAGAGGTTTGTGTGGACGAGCCCTTTAAGTATCTCGACAAAATTGAGAATGCAGGCTCCATATTCCTCGGTAAAATGTGCCCCGAAGCCCTTGGAGATTACTTCTCAGGCACAAATCACACACTTCCCACAAGCGGAACGGCAAAGTTTTCAAGTCCGCTTTCTGTCGATGACTTTGTTAAGAAGTCTGCATACAGTTATTATACCCCCGAAGCGCTCAGCGAGGTTGCCGACAAGGTTGCCTTCTTTGCCGAAAAAGAAGGACTTTCAGCCCACGCTCGAAGCGCAACAGTAAGATTTAAGAAATAAGAGGTCATTTTTTGTGAGTAAGTTTTTAAGCCGCAGGTTTTCGTCTCTCGTGCCTTATACACCGGGCGAACAACCTCGCGATATGGAATATGTAAAACTTAATACCAACGAGTCTCCATTTCCGCCGTCTTCTAAGGTAATAGAGGCTGTAAATTCCGATGAGGTTAAGAAGCTTAACCTTTACCCCGACCCAACAGGCAAGGCGCTTATTTCAAAACTTGCTCAAACCTATGATGTAGGGGAAGAAAATGTTTTTATTTCTAACGGCTCGGATGATATTTTAAACTTTTCCTTTATGGCTTTTTGCGATAAGGATAAGGGAGCCGCTTTCCCCGAAATAAGCTACGGCTTTTATGAGGTTTATGCAGAGCTTTACGGAGTGGAGTATAAAAAAGTTACATTGAATAATGATTTTAGCATAAATATTTCCGATTATTTCGAAGCAAACAAAACTGTGGTAATTGCTAACCCTAATGCCCCCACCGGTCTTGCGCTGACAACCGCACAGGTTGAAGAAATCTTAAAGGCAAACCCAAATGATGTAGTAATTATTGATGAAGCCTATGTTGACTTCGGCGCAGAGTCCTGTGTTCCTTTAACAAAGAAGTATAACAATCTAATCGTTGTTATGACCTATTCAAAATCTCGTAGTTTAGCGGGCGGACGTCTTGGCTTTGCGGTAGCGGATAAGGAACTTATTCAAGACCTTAACACCATTAAATATTCAACCAATCCCTATAATATAAACCGTCTCACAATGGCGGCAGGCATCGCTTCCCTCGAAGATGCTGAGTATTATCGGAATTGCAATAAAAACACCGCCGAGGTACGTGAGTACACAAAGGCAGAGCTTCAAAAAAGAGGCTTCACCTTAACCGATTCCAAGGCAAACTTCCTGTTTGCAAAGAGTGATAAAATCGGCGGAGAAGAGTATTATCTTTCTCTTAAGGCAAGGGGCGTTTTAGTCCGCCACTTTAGAAATGATAAGATAAAAGATTATGTAAGAATTACTATCGGCACAAAGGAGCAAATGGATATTCTGCTTTCTAAAACCGATGATATTTTAAGTGAGGTTTAGCGTGAAAAATCACGCTAACCACAAAATAGAGACGGCGTGTTGCTCGCCAACAAAAGTGGCAACCGCAACACATGCCGATTTAATCTCCACTGCCGCTGTTGGAGTTTTAATACCTATTTGTGATGATGCTTTAGCGGCAGAATGGAGATTAAAATGAGAACTTCAACTATTAACAGAAAAACCGCCGAAACCGATATTTCGCTCAAGCTTAACCTTGACGGAGAGGGAAAAAGCGAAATTAATTCGGGCAACGGCTTTATGGACCATATGCTTACTCTTTTTGCAAAGCACGGCAGATTTAATTTAACCGTTCTTTGCAATGGTGATACTAATGTCGATTTTCACCACTCGGCTGAGGATATCGGCATTTGTCTTGGAAAAGCCTTTAAAGAAGCGCTTGGTGATATGAGAGGCATTACCCGCTATGCCGATATAATTCTTCCTATGGATGAAGCGCTTATTCTTTGCGCTACCGACATTTCGGGCAGAAGCTATTTAGGTCTTGATTTGCCTCTGACTTCTACCAGAGTGGGTGACTTTGATACTGAACTTGTAGAAGAGTTTTTAATTGCCTTTGTAAACAACGCAAGCATAACTCTTCACATAAAAGAACTTGCGGGTAAAAATACCCATCACATAATTGAGGACACATTCAAGGCACTTGGCAGAACGCTTGCCAAGGCTGTAAAAATAAACGAAGAATATAAAAACGAAATTCCATCTACAAAAGGAGTTCTGTAAGTGATAGCGATAATTGATTACGGGGTAGGAAATCTCTTCAGTCTTTCCTCTTCGTTTAAAAGCATCGGGGCAGACACCGTAGTTACGGGCGACCCCGAAATAATCAGAAAAGCCGAAAAATTAATTCTTCCGGGTGTCGGCGCTTTCCGCGACGCTGCCGAAAAGCTAAGAAACAGCGGACTTGATAAGGTAATTATCGAGGAAACATCAAAGGGCAAAAAACTTCTTGGAATTTGTCTTGGTATGCAAATGCTTTTTGACAAAAGCTTTGAATACGGCGAATATGAGGGACTTGGGCTCATACCCGGCTCGGTTGTTTCAATGAAGGGTGTCGTTCCCGACGACCTAAAGGTTCCTCATATCGGCTGGAATGGACTCATCTTCCCTAAAAACAAGGAAAAAAGTCCTATTTTCAAATACATAAACGAAGGCGACCATATGTATTTTGTCCATTCTTTTTATGCGACCAACTGCGAAGACTATGTTTCTTCCAGTACCGAATATGGCGCTATTCTTACCGCCTCTGCCGAAAACGGCAATGTATTCGGCGTTCAGTTCCACCCCGAAAAAAGCGGAGAAAAGGGACTTTCCATTTTAAAAGCATTTTGTGAGATGTAGGAGTTTTTATGAACATTTTTCCGGCAATAGACCTTTTCGAAGGTAAAGCAGTCCGCCTATATAAAGGTGACTATAATCAAATGACCATATATTGTGAAGAGCCCGAAAAGGTGGCTGTTTATTTTAAAGAATGTGGCGCAGAGTATATACACCTTGTTGATTTAGAGGGCGCAAAATCGGGCGAAACACCAAATTTTGAAACTGTAAAGAAAATTATCGAGATGTCTGGTCTCAAAGCCGAAATCGGCGGCGGAATCAGAAGCGAAGAGGTAATTGAAAAATACATAAACGCAGGCGCATACCGAGTAATTCTCGGTACAGCTGCCGCAACCGACCCCGTATTTTTGGAAAAAGTCGCAAAAAAATACGGCGAAAAAATTGCTGTCGGCTGCGACCTTAAGGATGGATTTGTCGCCACAAAGGGTTGGACCGATACAACTAACGAAACAGGCGAGCAGTTTTTCAGCAGGGTAGAAAAGCTCGGAATAAAAACGGTCATTTGTACCGATATCAGCCGTGACGGCGCAATGAAGGGCACAAACCTTGAGCTTTATCGCGAGCTTTCTAATAAGTTCAACATCGATATAATAGCGTCGGGCGGTGTCACAGATATGAATGATATCGAAAACCTTAATAAAATGGATATTTACGGCGCAATTCTCGGCAAGGCCATATACACAGGCAACATAGACTTAAAAACTGCAATAAAGGCGGCAAAATAATGATAACAAAAAGAATAATTCCTTGCCTTGACGTTAAAGACGGCAGGGTAGTAAAAGGTGTAAACTTTTTAGGTCTTTCTGACGTTTCTTCCCCCGTAAAGCTCGCACAGTTTTATAGTGAAAACGGCGCGGATGAGCTCGTTTTTTACGATATAACCGCATCAAGTGACGGAAGAAAATTGTTTACCGAAATACTGACAGAGGTTGCTTCTAAGATATTTATACCCTTAACGGTTGGTGGCGGAATAAACACCCTTGATGATTTTGACCGTGTGCTTAAATGCGGCGCCGACAAGGTGAGCGTAAATTCGGGAGCAATAAAAAACCCCGCTCTTATAGGTGAAGCTGCAAAAAAATACGGCGACCAATGTGTTGTTCTTTCTGCCGATATCAAACGAGTAGACGGTAAATTTACCCTCTTTGCCAAGGGTGGCAGAGAAAACACAGGCATTGATGCTATCGAGTGGATAAAAAGAGGGGCCGAGAACGGCGCGGGAGAGATTGTTGTAAACTCAATCGACACCGACGGTGTTAAAAACGGTTTTGACCTTGAAATGCTTGAAGCGGTTTGTAATGTTGTCAATGTTCCTGTAATCGCATCGGGCGGCGCGGGCGGTATTGACCATTTTAAATCACTTTTCAAAGCTCTGCCAAAGGTAGATGCAGGTCTTGCCGCTTCTATATTCCATTTTGGAGAGGTAAGCATTAAAGACCTGAAAGAAGAGCTTTATAAAGACGGAATTAACGTTAGGAGATAATTATGTTGGATATTAATACACTCAAATTTGATGATAAGGGTTTAATCCCTGCTATTGTTGTTGATGCAACAAGCAAAAAGGTTTTAACCCTTGCTTATATGAATAAGGAAAGTCTGGAAATTTCAATTAAAGAGCAGAAAACCTGCTTTTTTTCCCGCTCTCGCCAGGAACTTTGGAGAAAGGGTGAAACCTCGGGCAACTATCAGCATATTGTCAGCATCACAGCCGACTGTGATAACGACGCTTTAGTTGTTCTTGTTAATAAAGACGGACCCGCTTGTCATACCGGTACAGATTCTTGTTTTACCAAGACTGTTTTTGAAAGCGAAGATAATCACGCATTTTCAATGGACGGACTTTATGAGCTTCTCGTTGGCAGAAAAACCGACAAGCCCGAGGGCTCTTATACAACCTATCTTTTCGAAAAGGGAATTGATAAAATTCTTAAAAAGGTAGGCGAGGAGTGTACTGAGGTTATTATCGGTGCAAAGTCAAACGACAAAGCAGAAACAGTATATGAAATTGCCGACCTCGCATATCACGTAATGGTGCTTATGGTGGAAATGGGAATATCTATTGATGATATCAAAAAAGAACTTGCTTCTCGACACATAATTGACCACAAGGTTAAACAGGAGAAAATGACCAAATGATAATTGGAGATTTCCATACACATACTTCCTTTTGCGACGGCAAAAACACACCTGAGGAAATGCTCAAGTCTGCAATAGATAAGGGCCTTAAATATTATGGATTTTCCTCCCATTCACATCTTAAATATGACCCTGATTGGAATATGAGTCACGCCGCGCAAGAGGACTATATAAAAGAGATTAACCGCTTAAAAGAAAAATATAAAGACCAAATAACAGTTCTCCTCGGCTGTGAGTACGATCTGCTCAGCGATAATGATTTATCGGCATTTGATTATGTTATCGGTTCCTGCCACAGTCTGCTTCCAAGAGGAAATTATGTTTCGGTAGACCATAGTGAGCAAAGCTTCGTAGAAGCTGTAAATAAGCACTATGACGGTGATTTTTATGCCGCTGTTAAGGATTATTATGAACTTATATCTAAAGCGGCTGATATGGAAAAAATCACCTTTATAGGTCATTTCGATATTATCAGCAAATATAATGTTGGGTGTAAGTATTTTAATGAAAACGACCCGCGTTATGAAGAGCCTATGCTCTCGGCACTTGAACGCCTTGTTAAAGCAAATAAACCTTTTGAGCTTAATACAAAGCTTGTGTTTTACGCCAACCCTTCCGAGCCGCTTTTATCTACTCATAAATGGCTTGATGAGTTAAGTCGGCGAGGACACAGCATACTAATAAACAGTGACGCTCATACAACTCAAAAAATCACCAATAATTTTGATGATGCTAAAGCCCTTGCTAAAAAATATGGCTTTAATTCTTTACTTGTTTTAACACCTGATGGTTTTAAGGAAGTTGCGTTTTAATTTCCTTGACAACAAATGCCTATTATTGTAGAATTATATTCGTAGAGTGTGAGATGTTTAAAGTTCAAATATGAAATGGACTTTGGGCATCTCTTATGTTTTTTGGAGGTAGAAATGCTTAAGTCGAAACTTGATGAATTTCTCGCAGAAACGCCTGTAATTGCCGCCGTTCAGGAAAATGCTTGGAAAGATGCGGTAGAATCTCCTGCAAAGGTCATATTTTGCCTTAAAGCAAATCTTATGACTATAAAAGACAGAATAGCGCAAGCGCATGCCAAAGGTAAGCTTGTCTTTGTTCATCTTGACCTTGCCGACGGTATCGGCAAAGACAAAACGGGTCTTGAATTTTTATCAGCTTGTGAGGTAGATGGAATAATTACCACAAGGGGAAATCTTGTCCGTTACGCAAAGGATATGGGTCTTATCACCGTTCAGCGTTTCTTTGCTCTTGATTCACAGGGTGTTTCGGGAATAAGTGATTTAGTTTCAACCTCACGTCCTGACTATATTGAAATAATGCCCGGTGTAATAGAAAAGATAATCAGAAATTTTTCAAAGGGCAATATTCCTGTGATAGCAGGTGGCCTATTAGAGAATAAAAGTGAGGTTACAGCCGCACTCTCTTGCGGCGCCGTCGCCGTATCAACAGGTAAAAAGGAATTGTGGTATATTTGATAATGGTTTTAGTTAGTCGAAACAGTAACTTTTATTACTGTTTCGACACCAAATCTTTGATTTGGATACAAATTTTTCTTTGAAAATTTGACTAACCCATTGCAATGATTGTCGTGCAGAATTAAATTTTTTCATAATTTAATTCTGCATAGCCAATAAAATCGGCTGTCGAAGCGCTTTTTGGCATTTCGACAAACTACAACCATTATATAATATAAGCGAGGTTCAACTATGGATGCAACAAAATTTAAGGACATAAATCTTTATCTGTTCGATATGGACGGAACACTTTATCTTGGAAATCAGCTCTATTCCTTTACAAAGGAATTGCTTTCTACAATTAAAGCAACGGGCAGAAGATATATGTTTATGACAAACAACTCTTCGAAAAGCGTTACCGACTACATAAAAAAGCTTGAAAAACTCGGCATCCCTGCCGAAAGAGAAGATTTTATAACCTCTTCACAGGCAACCGCATACTATCTTAAAAAGTACTATCCAAACCATAAACTTTATGTTTGCGGAACAAAATCTTTAGTTAAAGAGCTTGAAACCGAAGGCTTTACGGTTACCGAAAACATTGACGAGGTAGAATGTATCGTTCTCGGCAATGACCAAGAGCTCACCTTTAAAAAGCTTGAGGATATCTGCAAAATCCTCCTTTCTCGCGATGTGCCTTATATCGCAACCAACCCCGACTATGTTTGTCCCACGGAATTTGGAAGCGTTCCCGACTGCGGAAGCTTTATTGATATGCTCTATAATTCGGTTAAAAAGCGTCCAATAGTTATAGGAAAGCCTGAACCCTTAATGCCGATACTCGCAATGGAGAGAACGGGTTATACAAAAGAGGAAACGGCAGTAATCGGCGACAGGCTTTATACCGATGTCAAAAGCGGTCTTAATGCGGGAACACTTGGTGTGTTAGTGCTCAGCGGCGAGGCAACAATGAAGGATGTTGAAGAATCTGATTTTAAGCCCGATATAATTCTTAATGACTGCGGCGAAATAATTGACCAAATCAAATAATTTTAAGACGAGCCAAAAGGCTCGTCTTTTTTATTTAGTATAAAAAGGAAATGTTTGCATATACTTGTACTAAGAAACATTCAGGAGGTTTTTTATGTTAAAAAGAATTTTTTCAGTACTTTTATGTGCACTGATGATTTTGACGCTTTTTGCAGGTTGCGGTGAAAAAGATGTAGAGCAAAAAAAGACCTTAAAGGTCGCCGCGCTTTCTTCAGGTTATGAAGAAACAAAGCCTGGAATGTGGAAGGAAATCTGCGATGCATTCACTAAAAAAACAGGTATTGAGGTTAATCTCACCCTTGAAAAGAATCTTGAAGATGTTATTGGCTCTTCAATGCAGGGCGGAGATTACCCCGATGTTGTGCTTCTTGCAACAGGCAGAGAAGCAGGGCTTACCGAGCAGTTTATTCAGGATAAAAACCTGAATGAGCTTACCGATGTTCTCGGTATGAAAATACCGGGCGAAAACACAAAGGTGAAGGATAAACTTGCAGGCGGTTTTACCGAAAGCACCGCTACAAATCCCTATGGCGATAATAAAACCTATCTTATGCCAATGTTCTATTCTCCTTGCGGACTTTTTTACAATAAAGGTCTTTTCAAAGAAAAAAGCTGGGAAGTTCCTGAAACATGGAACGAAATGTGGGAGCTTGGCGAAAAGGCTAAAAAAGAGGGGATAGCTCTCTTCACATACCCGACAACAGGCTATTTTGATTCCTTTTTCTTCTCACTTATGTATGCAGTCGGCGGTCCCGAATTTTTTAACAAGGTAACAAACTACGAAAAGGGCGTTTGGGAAAGCGCAGAGGGTAAAACCTTTATTGATATAATTGCAAAGCTTGCGACCTATACAAATAAGAAGACACCCTCTCAGGCGAACGATCAGGATTTTTCAAAGAATCAGCTCATGGTAATGCAAAATGAAGCTCTGTTTATGCCTAACGGCACCTGGGTTGTGGGCGAAATGGCAGATGCCAAAGCAGCCGAAGGCTTCGAGTGGGGAATGACCGCACTTCCTGCAGTAAAAGATGGCGGAGATTCTTATGCGTATACTTGGATGGAACAAATCTGGGTGCCCAAGGGCGCAAAAAATGTTAATGATGCTAAAACCTTTATAGCATATATGTATTCAGATGAAGCCGCAAAGATTTTTGCCGAGCGTAATGCCGTTCAGCCTATTAAAGATATTTCGAAAATTCTAAGCGATGAAAATAAAATATTTTATTCCGTGTTTGATAATGGCGCAAAGGCGGCGACAGGAAATTTTGCCGCCTTTAAAGCAATAGCGGGTCTTGGCACTGCAGCCGATTATTTCTTTGCTCCCATCAATTCGCTTGTATCGGGCAACCTCACAAAAGAACAGTATTTGAGCGATATTATCAAAGCAACCGATACAATGAGAGAAAATCTTATAAACAAATAGTCAGTAAAAGGGTGAGTAACGAATTACTCACCCTTTTACTCGAAAGGAAATCATTATGCTTAAACACAAAAGTCGAATTGGTTTTGTTGCCTTATGCGTTACTCCTGCAACCCTTTTGTTTTTAATATTTATGGCATATCCAACCCTTGAAGTTTTTAAGATGTCCTTTTTTGAGCGTGGCGCTTATTCGCCAAGTGAAAATTATGTGGGATTTCAGAATTTTCAGATACTCCTTAGTGATGCAAGATTCATACGCTCTGCCCAAAATACAATATTTTTAATTGTAGCAGTAACCATTTTCACCTTTGCCTTTGCGCTGTTTTTTGCATTTTGTCTTACCAGAGAAAAAATTAAAGGAAATAATTTTTTCAGGGTTGTTTTCTATATTCCAAACATACTGTCGGTTGTTGTAATATCGGGTGTTTTTTCGGCGATTTACGATAACAAAAACGGGCTTCTCAATAGTTTATTATCCTTATTTAGCCGAAAAGAAGTAGGGGTTCTTTGGAAAAGCGAGGAATTGGTTGTAATATCGATTGCAATTGCTATGGTTTGGCAGGCAATAGGATATTATATGGTGATGTATATGGCTTCTATGTCGGCCGTGCCCGAAAGCCTGTATGAAAGCGCGGGTCTTGACGGCGCGGGCAGAATAACTCAGTTTTTTAAAATCACAATACCGCTTATCTGGACAAATATCAGAACAACCCTTACTTTTTTCATTATTTCAACAATAAATATGGCGTTTCTTTTTGTAAAGGCAATGACCTCAGGGGGACCGAACGGAGCAAGCGAGGTTGTGCTTTCCTTTATGTATAACCAAAAAGATGCGGGACTTTACGGCTACAGCATGGCGGCAGGAGTAGTAATATTCTTGTTTTCGTTTGCGCTTTCATACCTTGTAAACAAGGCAACCGAACGTCACACACTGCAGTTTTAAGGAGAGTGGATATGAGTAAAAATTTAACATCCGAAAAGCTATATAAGCTTTTTGTTTATGTAAGTCTTGCCCTCTTAGCAATAACGGTTTTAGTACCTGTCGCGTGGGTTTTTTTAGCATCGGTCAAACAAAATTCAGAATTCTACGGCAACCCTTGGAGTCTGCCTTTAGGCTTCCATTTTCAGAACTTTACAGATGCTTGGACCAAAGCGGGAATGGGAGAGTATATGCTGAATTCTGTTATTGTAACATCAGCGGCGCTCGTATTACTTCTTGTAATAGCTTTGCCCGCAGCGTATTGTCTTGCCCGTTTTAATTTCAAAGGTTCAAATATTTTAAACTATATGTTTGCGGCAGGACTGTTTATAAACGTGAACTATATTGTGGTCCCAATTTTTTTGATGCTTAAAGACGGGGATATGTGGCTTCAGAATATTTTTGGTTCAGGTTTTCTGCTAAACAATCTTTTCGTGTTAGCTCTTGTCTATGCATCAACCTCTCTGCCGTTTACAATCTATCTGCTTCGAAGCTATTTTGTGTCGTTGCCCTTTGATTTTGAGGAAGCGGGGTATATTGACGGAGCAGGGTATTTTAAAACAATGGTTAAAATCATGTTTCCAATGGCAAGACCGTCTATTATAACAGTAATTCTCTTTAATTTCTTATCTTTCTGGAATGAATATATAATTTCTATGACACTCTTAAGCTCTGCGGGCGGCTCGAAAACACTCCCCGTAGGACTTATAAACCTTATGCAAGGTCAACAGGCAAAAGCGCAGTACGGCGTTATGTATGCAGGACTTGTTCTTGTAATGCTGCCGACCCTTGTGTTATATATTTTAGTTCAAAAGAAGCTTACCGAGGGTATGACGGTCGGCGGAGTGAAAGGATAGGTGTAACGTGTTGGATAAGGAGTCAAGGCTAAGGGCTTTAATTATAGCCGCATTTTTTGTTATCGGAATAACTCTTGTATATTTTGGTTGGACTATGACAGGCAAAACGTCAGGGCTTTTAATAATGTTATTGGGAGTAGTTCTATTATTATCGGCAATCTTTGTTTATAATAAACCATACAAATAAAACAAGACCCACCATAAAGGTGAGCCTTTTTTGGGTGGAGCCTCTCGGGTTCGACCCCCCAATACAATAGAAACAACAAAACACCCTACCAAAAGGTAAGGTGTTTTTCTCGTTTGGTGGAGCCGAGGGGAGTCGACCGTCTGCTGCGACCTTGTCGCGCATACTTATAGCTTGGCGACCGTTGGCTTTGCCAACAGTACCCGCCTTCGCCGCTCTGTGCGGAAAACTTGCCACAGGCAATTTTTCTTTTAGCACAGACCCTCTCGGGTTCGACCCCCAAATACAATAGAAACAACAAAACACCCTACCAAAAGGTAAGGTGTTTTTCTCGTTTGGTGGAGCCGAGGGGAGTCGAACCCCTGTCCAAAAGCCTATCCGAGTCAGCATCTCCGAGCGCAGTCGGTTATCTACATTCCCTCACACAAAAGCAAACCGACACGCTTTTGTGCTTAGTAGCCGATAAGTCATGACCGAGCTATCGGCATTACTCGGTTCACGTTCACCGCTAATCGACGCCCTTGCCGGTCCGCGGTATTACCGGGTCGGACGGCAGCTTAATTAAGCTGCAAGAGCAACTTTAGAGTTGTCGTTTAATTTTAAAATTTGCGGCTTTTAAAGAGGTACCGCACCTCTGCTCGCTTCCGGCTGTTCAAAGCCCCTGTCGAAACCTTTACGGCCCCGTATATAATCCGCCAAAAGGCGGATATGTATAAATTATAAATTTTTAACCCAACGAATAACCATATCTATCCAGCACTGAAGTTCGGGGAAGAAACCGTCATAATTTCCGTATACCGCTTCGTTGCATAGTGAGAGTCCGTGCCAACCGTGTGGGAAGATATGAAGCTCAGTGTTTATATTTTTCTCTTTAAGTGCTGTAGCCATTGCAAGAGAATTTTCTACAGGTACGGCATTATCTTCAAAGGTGTGCCAAATAAATGCGGGAGGAGTATCTTCGTTTACCTGTTTTTCGCAAGAAACAAGGTTTAACAGCTCGGGATCATTTACCTTTTCGCCAAGAAGATTATTTATAGAACCGGCGTGAATCTTATCGCCCTCGGACATAATTACGGGATAGCAAAGAATCATGCCGTTAGGTTTATTTTCTCCGCCGCTGAAAGAAAAATACTCTTTAACAAAATCTTTATTCCAAAGATTAGAGTAGCTTGCTGTAAGGTGTCCGCCTGCCGAAAAGCCCATAACAACTATTTTGTCGGTATCTACATTCCACTTATCTGCCATTTCTCTTGCTTTGGAAACGGCAAAAGCAACTTCTAAAATTTGGGCAGGGAAGCGCACAGGCGCAACATCGTAACGAACAATAATTACATTATAATCAGCCGCCAAAAATTTAAAGGCAAGCGGTTCTGCCTCACGGTCGGAGGTCATAGCATAACCGCCGCCCGGACAAATAACAACGGTAGGTCTTTTTCGGTTTAAATCGATTTCATTGGAATTATCGGGAATATAAACCGACATATACGGCTTGAAATCTGTGCCCTTTGTGCCTATTTTTTCATAATCAATATCAATATTTATAACTTCATATTTCATATTATCACCTATTTTGTTCCTTTAATGCTCTTTGCATATCGCGGTTGGCGGATTTTTCTGCGGCGACTGCTCTTTTATCATAAAGCTTTTTACCCTTGCAAAGACCAAGCTGTACCTTTACAAGCGACCCTTTAAAATAAAGTGAAAGCGGAATAAGAGCCAAGCCTTGTTGTTTAACCAGACCGTAAAGCCGCATAATTTCTCTTTTATGAAGAAGAAGCTTTCTTACTCGCATTGGGTCTTTGTTAAAAATATTCCCGTGGTCGTAAGGGGAGATGTGCATTTGTTTAATTAGCATTTCTCCATTATCAACACTGCACCAAGCATCTTTAAGATTAACCCCACCTGCACGAATGGATTTGATTTCGGTGCCCGTAAGCTCAATACCAGCTTCGAAACTTTCAACCACAAAATATTCATGATAAGCGTTTTTATTTGTTGCAATAGTTTTTGTGTTTTCCATTCGTTCACCTCCGTGGCAGAAAAATTATAACATAAGTGGACAATGTCTTCAAGGGATTTTTGTCGAAAATTAAAAGCACCTCAAAAGAGGTGCTTTTAGAGGAATTAATCTTCTTTTGCAGGAGCAGTGGGAACGCTCTGTTTGAGAGCGGCGCGGGTCTTTCTTACTTCGCCGAGATTAGCGGTAAGACCCTCGTCAGCTCTGCGCATAATGTCGTCAACAAAGTCCTGAGCGGCCTTTCTCATTTGACGGCTCTTTGCCTGAGCGTTGGCAATAATTTCACTTGCCTTTTCCTGAGCAAGCTTGGTAATCTCTTCCTGAGCAACCATAGCCTTAGCTCTTTCTTCTGCGCTGCGGATAATTCCGTCAGCTTCTCTTTTTGCATTTGTGATAATATCGGTGCGGTCTGCAACGATACCTCTTGCTTGCTTGATTTCACCGGGGATGTTAAGACGAATGTCATCAACTAAAGCGCGAAGCTTTTCAACATCAACAACGGTACGCTTTCCGGGGATTTTAATACCGCCTTCAAGCACCTCGTCAAACTGTTCAAGTAAATCTTCAATAGACATATTTTTCATCCTTTCTTTAATCTGTTTACAATATCTTTATGAATAGCGGGGGGAACAAAGTCCGTTATATCTCCGCCCATAGAGGCTATCTGCTTTACCATACTGGAACTGAGATACATATTCTCGGCGCTAGTAGTAAGAAACAGAGTTTCGAGATTCGGATTAAGTTTTTTATTGGTAAGCGCCATTTGAAACTCATATTCAAAGTCGGTAACGGCGCGAAGACCCTTAATAATTGCTTTGGCGTTTTTGCTTGCGGCATAATCTGCAAGTAAGCCGTCAAAGTGGTCGACCTCAACATTTGGTATGTCGGCGACCGATTTTTTAATCATTTCAACCCGTTCTTCAACCGTGAAACTTCCGCTGCTTTTGTAAACATTGGACATAACAACCACAATTACCTTGCTGAACATTTTTGCGCTGCGCGAAATGATGTCAAGGTGTCCTATGGTTATGGGGTCAAAGCTACCGGGACAAATCGCAATGTTATCTTTCATCTAATTGTCCTTTTTATATGTGGTTACGTTGATTTTTCCGTAACGGTATTTTTTATAAACTGTAAAGCCTTTAACTTCTTCAGGAAGTACTACTTCAGGCGGATGCTCACAAATAATAGTGCCATAATCCGACATCTTATCGCAAACCAAGGTAAGCGATTTTTCTAAAAGACCTGCCGCATAGGGTGGGTCAAGAAAAGCAATATCGAACTTGTCGCCGCAAAGGCTTAAAAACGAAAGTGCATCTGAGCGGATAAGTCTTGAGTTTTCTTCAAAACCTAAGGCAGAAATGTTTTCTTTACAAACCTTAACCGACTCCGCAGAAGAATCAATAAAGGTTGCACTTTTTGCGCCTCGGCTAAGTGCTTCAAGTCCCATTTGACCGCTTCCTGCGAAAAGGTCGAGAAAGCTTCGGCCTTCAATATCAAACTGAATTGCACTGAAAATAGCTTCCTTCACCTTGTCGGAAGTAGGACGGACATTATCGCCCGCAAGGGTTTTAAGTTTACGGCCTTTTGCCATTCCGCTTATAATACGCATATTTATCACCCATATTCTAATATATTATCGCACCATTGGTGGTGTTTTGTCAATAGAAAATATTTTAGCAAAAAAATTGCCGATGCATTTTGCATCGGCAACCATAATTTATTTTATTTTGTTGTTCGAAGTATCCTTCTGAATAACGTCGTGTGCGCCGCCCTCAACAATACTTGTTGCAGAAACAAGTGTGAGCTTTGCGTTCTTTTGAAGCTCGGGAATTGTAAGCGCTCCGCAGTTGCACATTGTCGACTTAACCTTTGCAAGAGAAATGCCAACATTGTCCTTAAGTGTGCCGGCATAGGGTACGTAAGAATCAACGCCTTCTTCAAAGGAGAGCTTTTTATCTCCACCGAGGTCATATCTCTGCCAGTTACGGGCACGGTTAGAACCTTCACCCCAATATTCTTTATAATAGGTGCCGTTTATGGAAATCTTGTTGGTGGGGCTTTCATCAAAACGAGCAAAGTAACGTCCGAGCATAATGAAGTCTGCGCCCATGGCAAGAGCTAAGGTCATGTGATGGTCATGAACGATACCGCCATCGGAACAAACGGGAACATAAATGCCTGTTTCCTTGAAGTATTCATCTCTTGCTTCGCAAACGTCGATAAGAGCAGTAGCTTGTCCGCGACCGATACCCTTAGTTTCACGGGTAATACAGATAGAACCGCCACCGATACCAACCTTAATGAAGTCTGCGCCTGCTTCTGCTAAGAAACGGAAGCCTTCCTTATCTACTACGTTACCGGCGCCAACCTTAACCTTATCGCCGTATTTTGCGCGAATCCAATCTATTGTGAGCTTTTGCCATTCTGAGAAGCCTTCGGAAGAGTCAATACAAAGAACATCTGCGCCTGCCTCAACAAGAGCGGGAACACGCTCTGCATAGTCACGGGTGTTGATACCTGCGCCTACAACATAACGCTTTTCGCCGTCAAGAAGCTCTAAAGGATTGTTTTTGTGTGAAGAATAGTCTTTACGGAAAACGAAATACTTAAGATTTCCTTTGTCGTCAATAATGGGAAGGGAATTAAGCTTGTTGTCCCAGATAATATCGTTGGCAACCTTTAAAGTTGTGCCTTCGGTTGCATATATTAAGGAGGAGAAAGGAGTCATGAACTCTTTTACTTTAGTAGAGAGGTCCATACGGCTTACTCTGTAGTCTCTGCCGGTAACAACGCCTAAAAGTTTGCCGTTAGGTGTTCCGTCGTCGGTAACTGCCATTGTATCGTGACCGGTTTGCTCCTTGAGAGCAATAACATCGGCAAGGGTATCATCCTCGCGAACGTTAGAATCGCTCACAACAAAACCTGCCTTGAAGTTTTTTGCTCTGGCTACCATAGCGGCTTCGTCTTCAATGGACTGAGAACCATAGATGAAAGAGCAACCACCCTCTTTTGCAAGAGCAACAGCAAGCTTTTCGCCCGATACCGACTGCATAATTGCAGAAACAAGGGGAATGTTAAGAGAAATTGCTGGTTCTTCACCCTTCTTGAATTTTACAAGAGGGGTTTTGAGTGATACGTTTGCAGGTACGCACTCGGAAGAAGAATATCCGGGAACAAGCAGATATTCGTTAAAGGTATGAGATACGTCTTTAAAATAATAAGCCATGTTTTCTTGCCTCCAAAACATAAAATTAATATTTTTTCAATTTTACACCCAATAATCATTTAAGTCAACTAAAAAATATGCACAAAAATATGTAATATAAAAGAATAATACTTTTGCAAAAAAACACTTGCAAATTGGAAAATCTTATGGTATAATCTATCAGCTGTCTTATGGGCAGTAATAAAAACACACATTTTGCTTTGTTGCGTGCAGGTGACATTTCGGTGTTTTACGCAAGCTGCTCGAAGTAAAATGGAGGAAAAACCTCAGGAGGAAATTAAAATGGCAGTTATCTCTATGAAACAGCTTCTTGAAGC
>JAZLEK010000065.1:0-24441 GCA_045615225.1 Acutalibacteraceae bacterium
AAAAGAAACCCCTACCACCGCCGTTATTGACGGACATCACGGTATGGGTCAGGTTATCGGACACAAGGCTATGAGTATGGCCATTGCAAAGGCTAAGGAATACGGTATGGGTATGGTTGTTGTTCGTAACTCCTGCCACTACGGTATTGCGGGTTACTACACCTCTATGGCTGCTGCAAACGGTTGTATCGGTATGACAGGTACAAACGCTCGTCCCTCTGTTGCTCCTACCCACGGTGTTGAAGGTATGTTCGGTACAAACCCCTTCACTATCGGCGTTCCTACCGATGAAGCTTTTGACTTCAACTTCGACTGTGCTACCTCTATTACCCAGAACGGTAAGGTAGAATATTATGAAAGAATCGGTGAAGATGTTCACCCCGGAACCATTATCGACACAGACGGTAATGCTGTTGAGGGCGACGCCGGTGTTGCCCTCCGTAAAATCCGCGGCGGCACTGCTGCTCTTACCACTCTTGGCGGTATCGGTGAAGACCTCGGCGGTTACAAGGGCTATGGTTTTGCTCTTGCGGTTGAATTCTTCTCCTCTATCCTTCAGGATGGCGCTTACGGTAAAGACCTTGACGGTAAGGATGAAAACGGCAATATCCGTCCTTATCAACTCGGCCACTGGTTCATTGCTATTGACACCGACCACTTCCTCGGCGAAGATATCGCTCGTAAGAAGGCCGGAGATATCTGCCGCAGCATGCGCGCTTCCAAGAAAGCTCCCGGTGCAGAACGTATCTACACCGCAGGTGAAAAAGAATATGAAATCCGCCTTGCTCGTGAAGCAGGTGTTCCTATTAATGAATCTGTACAGAAGGAAATCATCGCTATTCGTGATGAGCTTGGCCTTACACAGTACAAATTCCCCTGGGAGGACTAATTAATGGATATCAGAGCCCAGTCACTTAAAAAGCATTATGAGTGGAACGGTAAGATAGAGGTTATCTCCCGCGCACCCATCAACACAAGAGAGGATTTATCTCTTGCATACACACCCGGTGTTGCAGAGCCCTGTCTTGAAATCAATAAGGACATAAACAAGTCCTATGAACTCACCCGTCGCAGCAACCTCGTTGCAGTTATTACCGACGGTACTGCAATTCTTGGCCTTGGCGACATTGGTCCCGAGGCAGGTATGCCCGTTATGGAAGGAAAGTGCGCTCTCTTTAAGGCATTTGCCGACGTTGACGCCTTCCCTCTTTGCATTAAATCTAAAGATGTTGATGAGATTGTTAGAACAATCTATCTTCTTTCGGGTTCGTTCGGCGGAATCAACCTTGAAGATATTTCGGCACCACGTTGCTTTGAAATCGAACAGAAATTAAAGGAAATCTGCGATATTCCTGTATTCCACGACGACCAACACGGTACCGCTATCGTTGTTGCCGCCGCTTTAATCAACGCTTTAAAGCTTGTTGAAAAGAACATTGGCGAGGTTAAGGTTGTAATTAACGGCGCAGGTTCTGCAGGTATTGCTATCGGCAAGCACCTTATGAATATGGGTGTTAAACAGCTTACCTTCTGTGACCGCTTTGGTAGTATTTGCGAGGGTGACGAAAACAACAACCCCGCACAGGAAGAAATTTCTAAGGTCACCAACCTTGAGCACAAGAAGGGTACTCTTGCCGACGCGCTCTGTGGCGCAGATGTATTTATCGGTGTTTCTGCTCCCAACCTTGTTACTCCCGAAATGGTTAAAAGCATGGCTGATGACTGCATTATGTTCCCGATGGCTAATCCCACACCCGAAATTATGCCCGACGTTGCAAAAGCAGCCGGAGCAAGAGTTGTTGGTACAGGCCGTTCCGACTTCCCCAACCAGATTAACAACGTTTTAGCCTTCCCCGGAATTTTCCGTGGTGCGCTTGACTGCAGAGCGTCTTGCATTAATGAAGAGATGAAGGTTGCTACCTCTTATGCGCTCGCTTCTCTTATTCCCGATGATGAAATTTCTGAAGAAAACATCATCGCACCCGCACTTGATAAGAGAGTTGCTCAGGCTGTTGCCGAGGCTGTTATTAAAGTAGCCCGTGAAACCGGTGTTGCAAGAATTTAATTAATGTTTTATAATATAACCCAAGACATAATATATTGTCTTGGGTTATATATTATTAGGGTGATGTTTATGAAAACAGAGAAAAATATTCTTATTGCTTTTCTTCTGAATTTATCTTTTTCGGTGTTTGAGTTTATAGGCGGTATATTTACAGGAAGCGTTGCCATTATATCCGACGCCGTTCACGATATTGGCGATGCCGCAAGCATTGGCTTATCCTATTTTTTGGAAAAAAAGAGTAAAAAACAACCCGATGAAACCTACACCTACGGCTATACAAGATATTCGGTAATAGGCAGTGTTATAACAACCCTTATTCTTCTTGTCGGTTCGGCTATGGTCATTTATAATGCTGTACTCAGGGTTATAAAGCCTGTAACTATTAATTATGACGGAATGATAATTTTTGCCATTGTGGGCGTTGCAGTTAATTTCGCCGCCGCCTTTTTCACCCGTGACGGTGATTCCTTAAATCAAAAAGCGGTTAATTTACACATGCTTGAAGATGTTCTCGGTTGGGTTGTTGTGCTTATTGGCGCTGTCGTTATGCGGTTTACCGACTTTACTATTATTGACCCGATTATGTCTATAGGTGTCGCGCTCTTTATTTTTATAAATGCCATAACAAATTTAAAGGAAGCCTTGGATTTGTTCCTTGAAAAAACTCCGTCGGGAATTGATATTAACGAAATTGAAAAGCACATAACCGAAATTGACGGAGTGCTTGGCGTTCATCACATTCATATATGGAGTATGGACGGACAGAGCAATTTTGCCACAATGCATATCGTTACAAATGAAGAGCATCACAAGATTAAGGATGCAGTTCGTGAAGAATTAAGGGAGCACGGCATTGGACACGCAACCCTTGAGCTTGAGGCTGAGGGTGAGCACTGCCATGACGAACACTGTCATATTGAGACACACTCCCATTCAGGACACCATCATCACCATTAAAAAATGCACCGTTCGATGAACGGTGCGTTTGATTTTAGTAATATAGTTTTTGTTCGCTCCAGTTTTCAAAAACCTTTGCCATATCGGCAGCAATTTCTTTGGCGCCGACAAGGTCGTGCTCTTTATAATTACCGCATTCTTCGGCGGTGGTTCCCGGAATTTCTCCCTCAAAATCCTTAATAAACTTCATTGAGTCGAGCACTATGGAAATTGCCTCGGCGTGTGACACGCTATCTCTTGTTAAAAAATAAAAACCTGTTCTGCAACCCATTGGTCCGACATATATAATACTGTCAGAAAAGGCGGTATTTCTTGCAAATGTTGCAAAAAGATGCTCTATGGTATGGGCGGCGGCATAGGGCAGATAGTCTCCCCCGTTTGGCTTTTTCATACGCACATCGTATGTGATGACATCTCCGTCAATGCGAGAAATATACATTCCTTTATCTATTTTGTTGTGGTCAACAGTAAAACTTGCAATCTTTTTCATTTTAGTTCCTCTTAAAAAATATGACGGCGAAGTTTCGCCGTCATTATTTGATTATTCTGTTGTATAGTTGTCGAAATAACCCTGAATGAATACGATAGGTGTGCCCTTATCGCCAGAGCCTGAGGTTAAGTCGCAGAGAGAACCGATAAGGTCGGTAAGTCTTCTGGGGGTAGTACCCTCAGACACCATTTGTCCCACAAGGTCTCCATCTTTTTCGGTAATTTTACTTTTGATAGCCTCTTTTAAAGCCTCGCCCGAAAGGTCGGCAAAATCATTATCGGCAAGATATTTAAGCTTAAGCTCGTTAGGTGTACCCTCAAGACCTGCAGTGTATGCGGGAGAAACCACAGGGTCGGCAAGCTCCCAAATTTTGCCTACAGGGTCTTTAAATGCGCCGTCGCCGTAAACCATAACCTCAACGGTTTTACCTGTTGCGGCCTTGATTTTAGCCTGAATGGCATCAACAACAGGCTGACAATCTCTTGGGAAGAGTTTTACCTGGTCTTCGGTTGCCTTGTTGGAACCGAGAAGACCGTAATTTTCATTAAAACCGCTTCCGTTTACAGAGGTACTTAAGATTTCGTCTAAGCCGAAAAGCTTTTCTGCGCCTGCTGCTGCGAGAAGACGGCGGGTGCGCTTTCTTGTATGAATATCACAGTAAAGAACATTTTTAGTATAGTTTAAAATTGCGCGGGGATCATTAGCAAAAATAATTTCAGCTTCGGCGCCGCTTTCTTTAATAAGAGTTTCATAATATTCAACATAATCAACGCCTGTAAAGGTATGCTTTTCATAACCGAAAAGCTTGCGATAGGTTGCAAGGTCTAAAACGTCTTTATAAGGGTCAACTCCGTTTTCGTCCATAGCATCTAAAGAGATAAGATGATTTCCAACCTCATCGGAGGGATAGGAAAGCATTAATACAACCTTTTTAGCGCCCGATGCTATACCGCGAAGGCAAATAGCAAAACGGTTACGGCTGAGAATTGGGAAAATAACGCCAACGGTATCTCCGCCAAACTTTGCTTTAACATCTGCTGCTATATCGGCAGTTGTAGCATAGTTACCCTGAGCGCGAGCAACGATTGCTTCGGTCATGGCTACTATGTCGCGGTCGTGAATTTCAAAGCCATCGCACTTTGCGGCTTCGAGTACAGATTCGGTAACGATATCAACAATGTTATCTCCGTTTCTGATGATAGGTGCTCTGACACCTCGGGAAATTGTGCCGACCATACGGCTCATATTTCAACACTCCTTGTGTCGCAATTAACACGACAAAAAATTACTGTATGATTATATCAAAAAACACAGCTTTTGTAAACAAAATTGTTTAAATTTTGTTATATTTATTTTGCACAAATTTTTTTAAATTTAAATAGTCAATAAATGCAAATGTTAGAAAAACAATTTTAGCCCTTGTAATTTTGTTTTTTTTATCATATACTTTTTCTAGTAAATACCAATTTGTAGAAAATATTGCTTTTGTGAGGTTTATATGAATTTATTTGACATATTAGCACTAATTGGCGGGCTTTCCCTTTTCCTTTTCGGTATGCAGATTATGGGAAATGCGCTCGAGAAAAAGGCGGGTGGTCAACTCAAAACCATTCTTGAAAAAATGACAGGCAGCACATTTAAGGGCTTCTTGCTCGGTATGCTTGTCACCTGTGTTATACAGTCCTCCTCGGCAACTACCGTTATGGTTGTGGGCTTTGTTAACTCGGGCATTATGAAGCTACGTCAGGCAATATCTATTATTATGGGCGCAAACATCGGTACTACCATCACCGCTTGGATACTCAGTCTTACAGGTGTTTCGGGTGATGCTTGGTATATTCAGCTTTTCAAACCCTCTTCCTTTGTTCCTGTACTTGCTCTTATCGGCGTCATTTTCTTTATGTTCCTTAAGGATAATAAGAAAAAAGATACCGGTGTAATTCTACTTGGCTTTGCAACCCTTATGACCGGAATGCAAGCAATGAGTGATGCCGTTGCAGGGCTTAAGGATGTTCCCGCTTTCGCAAATATACTTACCCTCTTTACAAACCCCATATTAGGCGTTTTGGCGGGTGCTATACTTACCGCTATTATTCAGTCTTCTTCGGCATCCGTTGGTATACTTCAGGCTCTTTCTTCTACCGGTGCTATTTCTTTCGGCGCCGCAGTTCCTATTATTATGGGACAGAATATCGGAACCTGCGCAACCGCTCTCCTTTCCTGTATCGGCGCAAACAAAAACGCAAAGCGCACCGCAGTTGTTCATCTTTATTTCAATGTTATAGGTACCGTTGTTCTGCTGACCGTGTTTACAATAGCGAAATCCGTCTTTTCTCTTCATTTTCTTGATACAATGGTTATAGATGAATTTTGGATAGCCGTTGTTCATACAGCCTTTAATGTTGTCGCAACGCTTCTTTGGTTCCCCTTCACCCATCTTCTTGAAAAGCTTGCCTGTATCACGGTTCGTGATACCGAAGAAAAAGAGCATTACGAAATGTTGGACGAGCGTCTGTTTGCAACCCCTGCTGTTGCTGTTGACCGTTCAAAAATCGTTACCGAAAAAATGGCTGAGGTTTCTGTTGGCTCTATTAAAGATGCCTTTTCACTTCTTTATAAATTTGATGACGCCTTATCCGCACGAGTTATTGACAACGAGGACAAGGTTGATAAATATGAGGACAGGCTTGGTTCTTATCTTGTAAAGCTTTCGTCTCTTGACCTTACCAATAACGACAGCGCACTCACAACAAAGCTTCTTCACATTATCAGTGACTTTGAACGTATTTCCGACCACGCGGTAAATATTGTGCAATCGGCAGAAGAAATCAAGGAAAAGAAACTTGAATTCTCAGGCGCCGCCAAGTCAGAACTCTCGGTTATGATAAACGCGGTCGAAGAAATTATAGACCTTGCATATGATTCATTCGTTCACCAAAACCTCGACAGCGCAAAGCTTGTTGAACCGCTTGAAGAGGTTATCGACGAGCTCCGTGACGATATTAAGAGCCGCCATATTGGCAGACTTCAGAAGGGTGACTGCACAATCGAGCTTGGCTTTATCCTAAGCGACCTGCTTACCAATCTCGAAAGAATTGCCGACCACTGCTCCAATATTGCAGGCTGCATGCTTGAAATGGCACAGGGAGACCTCGCTATTCACGAATATCTGCGTGATATCAAATCCGGTAACCGCGAAGAATTTCAATACAAATTTGATGCATACGCCAAAAAATACAGTATCTAACACAAAAACCTCGGTGCACATCACCGAGGTTTTATATTTTCATAAATTTATCATACATACTTTTACCAAGCATTTTTAAATAAACGGTACTGTATAGTTCCTTTACCTTTTCTTTTGACAGTTCGGTGGGGTAGGTTAAAATTATATAATCAACACCAAAAAGGTTTGAGGAAACACCGCTTCTTTTAAAACCTGACCTTTCATAAAAGGCAATTCGTTTCAGCCTTGTCTTTCTATCTGTTTCATCTTTCGACTTTTCTTCGTCTTCGCATTCAACAATTATATATTTATTGTCAGCTGCAGATTTTAGAAACTCAAGGGCTTTTGTGCCAATTCCCTGCCCTCTGTATTTTTCGTTTACGGCAAGATAATCAACAAGCAAACCTCCACCGTTAACGCAAACAGAAAAATAAGAAAGCACCTCTTTATTTTGCCTTAAGGCATAAAAGGTGCAAGTGCCGTCCTCGACCATTGAAAGAATATGAGCAAGGGGTTTAAGCTCATCTTGTGGAAAGTCGAAAACCATATATTCATTAAAAATACTAATAATTTGTTGTGTATTTTGAACTTCAAACATTTTACCACGTCCATTTTTAATTATATCATAAAGAAAATTCATAGTCAATAGTTTTAAAAATTATTTATTTTTCACAAAAATTATTAACTTTTTGCTTGACATTTGTGAAAATGTGTGATATATTGAAGATGCAGAAAGAAAGAACTTAAAAAATTTTGGAAAGGAAAGGACTGATACCCGATGAGAAGGGAAACAGAACCGAAAAGGTATCCCAAAATCTAATAGAAAGGCGTGAGTCCAAAGTACAATTAAGTTTTTATTTCGACCAAAAATAAATTTAAAGGTGTGAGTCCAAAAGTTTAGTTAGTTTGATTTCAACCAATTAACCGAAAGGAT
Source organism: Acutalibacteraceae bacterium (assembly GCA_045615225.1). GTDB lineage: Bacteria > Bacillota > Clostridia > Oscillospirales > Acutalibacteraceae > SFWF01. Next base: position 7,673 of record JAZLEK010000065.1, read on the forward strand.
TTAATCCAATGTTTTAAATAATTCAGCCGACCTTTTTAAAAAGGTCGGCTTTTTTTGTTGAAAACAAATATGCTTATGAGTATAATATATTTGCGAGGTGAAATGTATGAAGATTCTTGTGATTTTTACGGGCGGAACTATTGGAAGCAGTATTAAGGACGGTTGGATTTCTACCGACAGCGCTACAAAATACGCTCTTATAGAAAAATATAAAGAAAATTTGGGGGCAGATATTTCATTTGAAACAACAGAGCCTTATTTTCTGCTTAGCGAAAACTTAAACGCTGACACCTTAAATCTGCTTATAGCTTCGGTAGAAAGCGCGACCGAAAAGAATTACGACGGAATAATTATCACCCACGGCACAGATACTCTTCATTTTTCTGCTGCTGCAGTTCAGCTCGCTTTTAGGAACGCCAAGACGCCAATAGTTTTTGTTTCTGCCAACTATCCTTTAGAAAACGACCTTTCGAACGGACATGCAAATTTTGAGGGCGCCGTTTCCCTTATAAAAAGCGGTATAAAAACAGGTGTTTATATTTCATATAAAAATACCGACGGAAATCACCTTATTCACACAGCCGACAAGGCTTTATCTTTTAGCGAAAATGATGACAGTATATATAGCCTCAGAGGTAAACCATTCGCTGTTTATAAAAACGGTGAAGCAGTCATTCAAAACCAAGAAAATAAAAACGATGCAGATTACAAAACAGTTTTTTGCAAAAATCCGAATATTCTCGTTGTATCGACGACACCGGGTGACAGCTTTTCTTACGATGTTTCTAAATATAATGCGGTTGTTTTACGCCCCTATCATTCGGGAACGCTTAACACAGTCAGCCCCGATTTTATAAGCTTTTTAAGCAGAGCCGCCGAAAATAACATTCCTGTGTTTTTAGCGAATGCGCCTTCGGGCACAACTTACGAAACCGTAAAAGCATATGAAAACTCCAGCATTATTCCCCTTCCTGATATTTCCTTTGCCTATGCTTATATGAAGCTTTGGGCGGGAATTAGTGAAAACATAGATTTAAAAAAATTGTTTTAGAATATAAAAATTCCTTCTGCAGAAAATAATGTAGGAGGGATTTTTTATGAAGCACAAAAAAACACCGTCATCAAACGATTATTCTAAGCATCCCGATACTTCTTTTGACCTTATAAACAAATACGGCACATACGAAATTCAGCCGACCGCCGATACCGACAACCCATTTCCCCACATAGCCCAAGGGTTGCCATCTACCGACAAAAGACTTAAGCGACAGGAAGAAAGAAAAGTGCGCGAAGATGCGTTTTAAAATGAAAAAACCGTCTCTTGTAAGAGACGGTTTTTTTAGTAATTCTTTAAAACAACGGTTACAAGCATATTTTCAAAGAAATAGAAGTCAAGAAGCTTTTCTTCCTCTTCATATTCAAGACGGAAAATAATCATATTACTTTGGGGGAAGGCAACGAAAATTTTGTCGTTTTCGGTCGCATTTAAAGTAGTTCCGGTTTTGCCTACCGATTTTTCAACCTCGCTTTTTGTGGTATTTCCCATTACAAAGCCAAAAACATCGGTGTCTGTAGCAACCGCTACTATGCCCTTTTCCTTATTATCTGTTTCATAATAAAAACGGAAGTCAGAGATATCTATTTCGGAATATGCGCCTTTAACGCTTAGGTCATAGTAGGGAATCTTGTCTTCATCATTTGCATCGTGAATATGACCCTCGTCCTCGTGACCTATACCTGCATTTTCGCCCATATGAATTGCTTCATAATCAGCCAATACCTTTTTATAATGATTATTGACTTCATCGGCATTATCCCCGATTTTGTATTTTGCTTCTTTAAGGGTTCCTGCAATAACAGCCTTTTCTATTACGCTGTTTTCCGCGCCCGACGGGTTGGCATCTTTATCAGAGCCGCAACCGACAAGGCAAAGCAAAGCCATGCTTAAAATAAGACATAACAATTTTTTCATATTACTGTTTCTCCTTTAACAGCTTTTCCCTTAAATCCCAGAGTTCCTGCGATAAATCTACATAATATGTGTGAGGATTTTCGAAACGCTTTACTTCGTCCCAAAGATTTTCTACGCACATTTTTCTGTATTGTGCAATTTCCTTAACGCTTGGTGAAGTGTATATTTGTTTGCCGTTTTCCATAATTTTAATTTGAAGCTTTTTAGCGGTAAAGTCTGTTACAGTTTTACGCTTCCAAGTGTGAACAGGGTCGAATATCTCGTAAGGCTTAGTATCGTCAATTTTTTCGTAATTCATACATATAACATCGGCAATAGCCTTACCTGTTTCGTTATCGTAAAGGCGCCAAGGAATTTTAACACCCGGAAGAGTGATTTTAGCAATATTTTCGCTGATTTTAATTTTTGGAACAACCGAACCGTCGGGCAGTTCAACAGCTGCAAGCTTATATACTCCCCCGAACACCGCCTCGCTTGATGCGGTGATAAGACGTTCACCGACACCGAAAGAGGAAATTTTTGCGCCTTGGTTGTCGAGTTCTTTAATAAGATGCTCATCAAGCGAGTTTGATACAACTATAGCGCAGTCAGGATAGCCAGCTTCATCAAGCCTTTTTCTTATTTTTTTAGAAAGATAGGCAATATCTCCGCTATCAATTCTAACTCCCTTTGGACGACAGCCAAGAGGCTTTAAAACCTCATCAAAGCATTTAATTGCATTTGGAAGACCCGATTTTAAAACGTTAAACGTGTCGATTAAAAGCGTACAACTATCGGGATATTTTTCGGCATAGGTTTTAAAGGCGGTATATTCATCGGGATAGAGCTGTACCCAACTATGTGCCATTGTGCCCGAAACGGCTGTGCCGAAATCTTGCGCGGTTTTAACGTTTGAAGTACCCTTTGCTCCGCCGATGATTGCCGCGCGTGCGCCATAATATGCCGCATCGTAACCGTGAGCGCGGCGTGCGCCGAATTCCATAACAGGTCTGTCCCCTGCCACCGAGCAAATTCGGTTTGCCTTTGTTGCAATGAGTGATTGATGGTTAATGGTGAGAAGCACCATTGTTTCAACAAGAAAAGCCTGCATTGCGGGGCCTCTTACCGTAACGATTGGCTCCATTGGGAAAATTGGTGTTCCCTCAGGAACCGCCCAAACATCACAGCAAAACTCGAAATCTTTTAAATAATCTAAAAACTCTTCGCAAAAAAGATTTAGAGAACGAAGATAGTTAATATCGTCTTCGGTGAAACGAAGATTGTTAAAATATTCAATGAGCTGTTCAAGGCCTGCCATAATGGCGTAACCGCCGTTATCCGGAACCCTTCTGAAGAACATATCGAAATAGGTGACGGTATCTCTCATTTCGCTTTGGAAAATTCCGTTTGCCATTGTCATTTCGTAAAGGTCTAAGAGCATTGAAAGATTGTGTTTTCTCATTATAAATCTCTCCTATCCAAACTTGTGGGGTTTTTCCTGTCCGTTTACTATAATATCGCGTTCTTTTAGAATGCGGCCTGTTTTGATAATTCCTGAAAGACGGCTTTGGTCATTTCGGGCAACCGCCTCTTTATAATCCTGCAGATTACGAATTAAAATATCTATTTCGTAAAGCAGATTATCCTTGTTTGAAAGAAACAACTGTGACCAGAGGTTTTCATCTACACTTGCTACTCTGGATACGTCGTGATAGCTTCCCGCCGAATAGCCTTTATGGGTTGCGCTGGTTGGAGAATTCATATATGCGCCTGCAAGAATATGAGGTATTTGGGATGTGTAGGCTATCATTTTGTCGTGGTATTCGGGCGAAGTTATGGTAACGTCTGAGCATCCCATATCGAGCGCCATTTGCGAAAGCTTGTTTAAGGTTTCTTTGTCTGAATTTGCGGTTTCTGTTAATATATAGCTTCGGTTAAAGAAAAGGTCTTCGGTTGAATAGTCATAACCGTTTCTTTCTCTTCCCGCCATTGGGTGTCCGCCGATAAAGAAGATGCCCTTATCCTTGCAGACCGCTTCTCCCATTTTTACAACTTCGGCCTTTACACCGCAAATATCGGTAAGTATACTTCCTCTTTTTAAAAGTGAAGGCAAAGTTTCAAAGAGTTTGACAGTAACATTGGGGTTGACCGCCAAAATTGTTATATCGGCATCTATCGGTGAAACTCCGTCCCAGATTTCATCAATTGCGCCGTCTGATAAAGCTCTTTTGGTTATTTCTTCGGTGCGGTTATAACCGATAACATAATATTTATCTGTTTTTTTGAGGGCTTTGGCTATTGAGCCGCCCATAATTCCAAGTCCTATTACGGCAACTTTTTGCATATTTTTCACCTTTTGTTTATAATTGTTATTATTTTAACACATTCTTTTCAATATTACAAGTAATTAAAGGACTATTGTATTTTTTAAATTGTTGGTTTGTAAATAATTCAGGGTAAAGAAAGAGCCAAGCGTTACAACGCTTGGCTCTTTTGATTTTTCATTCATTATAACCGTTGGGGTTGTTTTTTTGCCATCTCCAAGAATCCTGACACATATCATCAACATTCTTTTCAGCCTTCCAGCCGAGAAGCTTTTCGGCCTTAGAGGCATCGGCATAAACTTCGTCGGGGTCACCGGGACGACGGGGATCGATAACATAGGGAACCTCTGCACCGGAAGCCTTAACAAATGCATCACGAAGCTGAAGAACAGAAATACCGTTACCGGTACCAAGGTTGATAGCTTCGCAACCGCTGTTTTTACCTGTCCATCCAACTGCCTTAACGTGACCGCCTGCAAGGTCAACAACGTGAATATAGTCACGTACACCTGTACCGTCGACAGTATTGTAATCGTTTCCGAAAACGTGAAGCTTTTCAAGTCTGCCAACGGCAACCTGAGCTATGTAAGGCATAAGATTGTTGGGGATACCCTTGGGGTCTTCACCGATGGTGCCGCTGATATGTGCACCGATAGGATTGAAGTAACGAAGAAGAACAATAGACCAGCTATTGTCTGACACATAAACATCGCGAAGTATTTCTTCAATGAAATACTTGGTTCTGCCGTAAGGGTTAATGGCTCCAAGAGGCATATTTTCGGTTAAAGGCATTTCTTTAGCAACACCGTAAACCGTAGCAGAAGAAGAGAAAACAAGACGCTTACAGTCGAATTCGCGCATAACCTCTAATAAAACGAGGGTTGAAATAAGGTTGTTGTCATAATATTCTATAGGCTTGGCAACCGATTCGCCAACAGCCTTGAGACCTGCGAAGTGAATTACTGCTTCGATATTGTTTTCACGGAAAATTTTGCGAAGAGCTTCCTTATCGCGTACATCTTCTTTATAAAATTTAACCTTTTTGCCAACGATTTTTTCTACTCGCTCAAGTGATTTTTCGCTTGAGTTATCAAGATTGTCGACAACAACTACATCGTAACCTGCATTAATAAGTTCAATACAGGTATGGCTTCCGATATAGCCTGCGCCGCCTGTTGTTAAAATTGCCATTCAAATCACACTCCAAGAGTTTTTATTCCTGTTAATTATACCACATTATTACTGTATGTCAATTATACTTTAGAAAAAATATCTGTTTACAAGTTGTTATTTTTGTTATATAATAATCTTCCCTACCAAACTTTTTGAAAGGAGAGGTGAAATGAAATACACACTTAATTCAAACGCTATGACTGCGCCTTTTTTCGTGCCTTCAAGCGTTGCAGACAAGCATATTAAGCTTGCAACCGCTACTCAGCTTAAGGTTCTTCTTGTTTTTCTTAAAAATGTAACTGTTGGCACCTCTCCCGAAGATATTGCAGAGTTTTTACGGTTGCCCGTTTCTGAGGTTTTAGATGCTTTGGCTTTTTGGGCTGACAGAGAAATTCTTTGTGTTATGGGTAAAGAGGTTGCAGTTCCTACCCAAAAAGAAAACAGCCAAAAACCTGTGCGCCCAACCGTTATTAAACCGTCGCGCGAAGAAATTGCAAAAGCGGCCGACTCTGACCCCAAAATTTCTTTCCTTATTGGTGAAGCCGAAATGAAGCTTGCCAGAGGGCTGAGGGACAGCGAAATCCGTACACTTTGTTGGCTTTATATGGACTGTGGTATGGATGTTTCGCTTATTTTAATGTTGGTTGAATATGCCGTAAGCGAGGGCAAAGCAACCGTTTCGTTTATTGAACACACCGCTGTTTGTTGGCTTGACGCCGGTGTTACCACCTTGTCCGAAGCCGAAGAGCAAATCGAGATGAGAAACCGCAAAAAAACCGCTTGGAGCTTGGTTGTTTCCGCCTTTGGTATGGAATACCGTATGCCGAGCGATAAAGAGCTTGAATTTGCGGACAAATGGGTTACTGAGTGGAAATTCAATAAGGACATACTTAAAGCCGCTTATAATATCTGCGTTGATAAAAACGCAAAGCTTTCTATGCCTTACATAAATAGAATTTTAGAAAAATGGCATAAAGACGGAATAAAAACCGTTGAAGAAACAAAGGTTCCCGCTAAACCTAAAAAGGATAACGACAGTTTTGGCGCTTACGATAAATCTCTTGTTGAAAAACTCTTAAATAAAGATGATTAGAGGTTGAAAATGGGTTACAAAAAAGAAATATACGACAAAGCTTTTAAACATATTTCAGATTTAAAAAAGCAAAAAGATGCTCTTTATGACAACTCCCTTGCAGAGCTTAGAACCGCTGACGCTGAATTTTATAATATTGAAATTACCCTTTCAAAGCTTTGTTCCGAACTTATTCCCGCCGCTATTTCGGGCGATGTAAAAAAACTTAATAAAATTCAGGACGAATGCGCAGCCTTAAACGCAAAGAAAGACAAAAAAATGAAAGAAGCCGGTATTGAAAAACCAGGTTTTTACTGCGAAAAATGTAAAGATAGCGGTTATTTTGGCGGTAAGCTTTGCGACTGTGTTAACGATATTGCCAAAAAACTTGCATTCGAAGAACTGTCACGCTCTTTACCTCTTGACAATTATAGTTTTGATAATTTTGATTTAAACTATTACCCCGACGTCGAGTCGGACGGTGCAAACCCAAGAAAAAGAGCCGCTTCTATTCTCGCTCTATGTAAGCAATTTGCTAAAGATTTTCCAAATTGCAACCGTTCACTTTTATTCATTGGCGATGCAGGACTTGGCAAAACACATCTCTCACTTGCTCTTGTGCGTGAAATTTTATCGAAGGGTTATGGCGTAGTTTACGGTTCTGCTCAGAATCTTTTCGGCGCAGCCGAAAAAGAGCACTTTTCATATAGTGGAGAAACTTCAATCGAAGACAGTCTTCTTAATTGTGATTTGCTTGTTATAGATGACCTTGGAACAGAATTCTATTCTTCTTTTACCGCTTCCCTTTTCTATAACATTATAAATTCCCGTCTGCTTAGCGGTAAACCCACAATAATTAACACTAATTTAAGTTTTGACGAGCTTGAAAAGAGATATACCCCAAGAATCGCTTCGCGTTTTATTGGCGGTTATGATATGAAAAAATTTATTGGCTCTGATATAAGACAGTTAAAAGCTTTACAGTAAAAAAATTCCCGATGATTTCATCGGGAATTTTAATTTTATTAAAGAAGCACGCTCATTACCTTGGGCAAATCGCGATAGTCGTCGATTGTCAGGAAGTTGAAGTCGGAAAGATAAACCGATTCATCATTTCCGCCCGGGCCGTAGTCGTCACCGACATAAACAACCTCATCGTGTGCAATTCCTCTTTCCTCGCAATATTTGGATAAAGCATAGGCCTTGTTAAATGGGGCAGGCGCCATATCAAAGGAAGAAGAACCTCCGACAAATACGGTATAATCAGAAAATGTTTCCTTAATGTCTTCGTAAATTGCGCGGCGCTTTTTACGGTCGGGGTCGAATGCTAATTTATCTTCTATTTTAGCGGCAGTACCAAGTACGGGGAAAGTAATGCAACCCGAAGCATGATATTCAACATTATCTCCTGCGAATTCGGTAAAGCCATATTTTTCACGCATAGCAGTAACGCGTTTTTCGATAGATTCTTTATCGACAGGCATAGTATCGTTGCGAACTATATCGAGCTCTCCGGTTTCGGCATTGTATTCAGCATATTGCATACCATAGTTGCCAAGCACATCTATTGGGAATTTGCCCATTTGGTTAAAGATGCGGTTGCACATACCTGCGCCAGCCATCAAAAGCTTATATTTTTTAGCGAGTTCTTCAAGCACTTTACGATTTTCTTCGCCTAAAGGTGATTTGTGTTGTGTTAAAGTGCCATCTAAGTCAAAGGCAATAAGTTTGATTTTATTTTTATCCATTACTAATTAACCTCTTTTAAAATATTTGTAATAAAGCCAAAGTACAGTATAGCGGTCTTTAAGGTCTTTTCCGTAGAGGACTGCATCTTTAATTTTATCTGCGCCGTACATTTTTACAAACTCATCAAAATCGAGCCCGATTCTATCAAGCAAATCGTTTATGTAATCGAAGCTTGGACAACTTTCAAGCACAAGCTTTATAGCAGCCATATTATCGGCGATTGCCTTGCTGTCGTCGGCCTCATAGAAGCCAACCTTGTTTTGAAGAGCTATACACTCATCTGCCGAAGTGGAATATATTCGGCGAACATCGTTTTGCCAGTCTCCCCTGTTTTGTTCTTCCGCGCTAATTCCGCTTTCAAGAATCATTTCGCGAAGCTTACAGGTAACGGCGGCCGAATACATAACGTCTATGCCGTGAAGGAAATATTCCTTATTGTCTAAAATTCCTGTAATTTCAAAGAAGTGAGAAAGGTGATGTTCACTGCCCGAAGCAGGTCGGGAATTGCCGACATAAGCCATTGCAATACCAACCGCAACAAGAGCCTCCATCAAGGCGCCTACAGCGGCGGGGTCGCGGAAAAGAACAGGCTTAGCCAAGGGTTCAACCTCTTTTACACAGGACATTGTGAGTTCATAAACTTCGTCGCAAAAATATTCATCTTTTATTATGCGAGCAAGTTTCCAGTCGTTAAGACAGGAATATTTTCCGATTATATCGCCATAGCCCGACTGAAGCATTGGGGCGGGCGCGGTAGCCAGAACCTTGGGCTCGGCAATAATTGCTTTTGGGGGACGGGCATTAAGGGTTACCTTCATGCCGCCGAGAATAAGTGCAGAACCTACAGAGGCATAACCATCCATACTGGGTGCGGTTGCAACTATGTAATATGGCAAACTGTTTTTAAAGCTGACATATTTACAAAGGTCATTTATAACTCCCGAACCAACACCGACAATAAGATCGGTTTCAGATGATACTTTTTTCTCGATTACTTCGATTTGGGATTCGTCGGGAATAACAACATCTGTTTGGTCTTTTAAAACAAGAAGCTCTGTAACCTTATCTGCAAGAATGTCGGCAACATCTTTGCCACATACAGCATATGTATTTTTATCACAAACAATAAGTATATTGTTGTAATCTTTACACATTTCGGGAAGACGCGAAAGCGCACCGTCGGCTATATCTACATAGTCGATAGGACAACTATGTGATTTTCCGCAAGAACAGTCGCTTATGCCCTTAAGAAGTTTTTTGATATTCATAAACAAACCCCCATTCAAGTCATACATATTTTATTATAATAAAACATTATAAAAAATCAAGTGAATTCAATAAAAAATGCCGCAGCAAATGCTGTGGCATTTTAATTTGCTTTAATTATTTAAGAGCGGCTTTGAGGTTGTTAAGCTGTTCTCTGAGCTGTGCAGGAAGTTTATCGCCGAACTTCTTGTAATGTTCTTCGATTTCTTCAGCTTCCTTGGTCCAGATGTCCTTATCAACAGCAAGAATGCTCTTTAAGGTTTCGATATCGAAATCAAGGTCGGTAAGGTCAATATCTTCTGCCTTGGGAACATAACCGATAGCAGTCTCATCAGCGTCAGCCTTGCCTTCGCAACGGTCGATAATCCAGTTGAGAACACGCATATTGTCACCGAATCCGGGCCAAATGAAGTTGCCTTCATCGTCGGTGCGGAACCAGTTAACGTTGAAGATTTTGGGAGCCTTGTCGCCAAGCTTTTCACCCATTTTGAGCCAATGTGCGAAGTATTCGCCCATGTGGTAGCCGCAGAAAGGAAGCATAGCCATAGGATCACGACGAACAACACCAACAGCACCAGCTGCAGCAGCGGTTGTTTCGGAAGCCATTGCAGAGCCTACGAATACACCGTTGACCCAATCCTTTGATTGGTAAACGAGGGGTGCGCACTTAGCACGACGACCACCGAAGATGATTGCAGAGATAGGAACGCCAGCGCCCTTGTCGAATTCTTCAGAGATGCAGGGGCAGTTTTCTGCAGGAGCAGTGAAACGGCTGTTAGGATGAGCAGCGCAAGTAGACTTGTCTGCCTTGTCGAACTTAGAGGGATCCCAAGCGTTTCCTCTCCAGTCGATTGCGTTTTCGGGGAGGTTCTTGTTGAGACCTTCCCACCAAACAGTGTTATCTTCAGTAACATGAGCTACGTTTGTGAAGATAGTGTTCTTCTTGGTAGACTCAAGAGCATTGAAGTTAGATTTTTCATTAGTTCCGGGAGCAACGCCGAAGAAGCCATTTTCGGGGTTGATAGCATAAAGACGTCCGTCTTCGCCGATTCTCATCCAAGAGATGTCATCGCCAACGGTCCAAATCTTGTAGCCCTTCTTCTTAAGATACTCGGGAGGAATAAGCATTGCGAGGTTGGTCTTTCCGCAAGCAGAGGGGAAAGCAGCAGCAACGTAACGAACTTCACCTTGGGGATTTTCAAGGCCGAGGATAAGCATATGCTCAGCCATCCAGCCCTCTTTCCAACCTTGGTAAGAAGCGATACGAAGAGCAAAGCACTTTTTACCTAAAAGAACGTTTCCGCCGTAACCGGAGTTAACGGAAATGATGGTGTTGTCCTGGGGGAAGTGGCAGATGTATCTCTTTTCGGGGTCAACATCGCAGCGGCTGTGGAGTCCGCGAACCCAGTCATTAGAATCACCGAGTACGTCCCAAACCTTGTTGTCAACACGGGTCATGATGAGCATATTGAGTACAACGTAAACAGAATCGGTAATCTCTACGCCGATTTTAGCAAGAGGAGAGCCGATGGGTCCCATAGAATAAGGAATGATGTACATTGTACGGCCCTTATAGCTGTTTTTAGCAATGCTGTAAAGCTTTTCGTACATTTCAGCGGGATCGCACCAGTTGTTGGTGGGGCCTGCTTCTTCTTTAGTTGTAGTACAGATGAAGGTTCTGTCTTCAACACGAGCAACGTCGTTGGGGTTTGTTCTGTGAAGATAGCAACCGGGAAGCTTATCCTGATTGAGCATTTCAAGCTCGCCAAGGCGAACAGCCTCTGCACGAAGCTCATCACGCTGAGCATCGGTGCCGTCTACCCAAACAACCTTTTCGGGCTGAAGGAGTTCTTTCATTTCTTCGAGCCATTTAAGCACGGTAGGGTTCTTTGTCATTTTGTATTCTCCTTTAACTCAGTCTTCAAAGAAGACCAATTTTTCACAAATACATTATAACCGACTTTTTAAAGAAAATCAAGTACAATAATTGATAAATTTAGCCTTAATTTTAACAAATATTTCCAAAATTAATACTTTTTTGTTCTAAAAGCTTTTTAGTATTGGTATTATCCCGCTTTCTTCTATATCTATCACAGCGTATCCTGTACTTCCCTCTCTGGCGCTGTAAAGCGAACCGGGATTCACAAAATGGACGCCGTTCGCATATTCTGTCTTAGCAACATGAGTATGTCCGTAGAGAACAATATCTGCTTTTTCAACCTTTGCAAACTGTTTTAACCGCTCTGTTCCGCTTTTTACCGACAGATGATGACCGTGGGTGAAAAATATATTTTTACCTGCAAGCGTCACTTTGTCTGCCGACTTAAGAACAGAAGAATAATCACAGTTACCGCTCACAATATGGAATGTGCGGTCGGGATAAATAAAGGGATAGTCTTCAATATCTTTTACACAGTCGCCCAAAAAGAAAATGTGCTTTGCCTCTTTTTCATTTTCTATAGCCTGCTCTATTTTGCTCGTTCTGCCGTGAGAGTCGGAAATTACAAGAATTCGCATATACTATCCTTTCATATTTTTATTTGATTTCATATATAATTATATAGCATTACGGGGGTGATTTCAATTAATAAAAACTTTTGTGATAAGAATTTTAACGATGATATTAAAGAGGCAATAAACAAAAAAGATACCGCCGCACTGCTTTCTTCTCTGAGCAATGAAGATAAAAAATTATTAGATACCTTGCTTAAGGACGATAAGGCAAGAGAAGAATTTTTGTCTTCAAGCAATGCCCGTAAGATTATTTCGGCGCTTTTCGGAAGTAGGTAATGCTATGGATGATATAAGCGAAAAACTGTCGGCGTTATTAAACGACCCCGACGGTATGAACAGAATTAAAAGTATGGCCGAAAATCTTCTTGGAACAAAAGCAGAACAGCCTCAGAAAAATTCAGCAGACGATTTAGATATTGATGTCGGCGCGCTGACAGGGATTCTTAAAAAAATGAAAGGAAGCGGTGCAAACGATTCAAGAATAAATCTTCTTCTTGCATTAAAGCCGAATTTATCCAAAGAAAAACAAGTAAGAGTTGATAACGCAATTAAAATTTTGAAGCTGATTGAAATCGCTCCTTTTTTAAAGGATATGGGATTATTCGGTTAGTATTTGGTGGTGGATATTTTATGGAAGAATTAACCAGAGAAGAGTTTGAAAAACAGAAAAGTGATGCGGCAAAACGGATAAGGGATATGTACAAGGGGCAAAACATGCCCCCCTATCCTGATTTTATAGCGGTGTCTGAAAACAGTAAATCTTCTCCAAAAACAGAAAAACCGCCAAAGCATATTGACACCCAACCCGCTTCGCCTCTTTCAAACAATATTTTCAGAAACCTTAATTTTTCAGAGCTTCTTAAATCGCCCGATTCGCTTCTCATTTTAGGCATTATTTTTCTTCTGCTTAGCGATAATGCCGATGAAAAGCTGATTTTGGCGCTTATTTTTATAATGCTTTAACGCACTAAAAATTGTTACAATTTTTTTATTTTTTCGACAAAAAATTTTATTATGTAAACTAAATTAACCAATGATTTATTAACCTTATTCACCGAGTTATTAACAAATTTTCACTTAATTTTAACGATTTTAAGCCAAAATCACCTTTCAGCCTGTGGATAACTTGGTTAATAAAGTGAAAAACTTAACAGGCTTTTTATCATAAAAATAAAACTTTATGTTAATCATCTTCAAGATTTTTTATTCTTGATTTTTTATTTTTTGATTTACTAATAGAAAAAAATGATGTATAATACACGTAGTTTGTACAAGATTACCATAAGGACGTGTTTTCTTGAGATTTTTTTCTGTTTTGCTAACACTTATTATGTGTTTTTGCATCTTTTCTGGTTGCGCTTCAAAAGAAGTTCCGCCCGTAAATGAGATATCTTTATCTCTTAAAGAACTTTCATCAGATGCTGTCAGTTGGGCTTCTCTTGACAAAACAAGCATCAAAACATATTTTGGCATTTCAGACGAAAATATCAAAGCCTTTAGCGGATATATAAATTCCTCTGAAGAAAGGTTTGATATTATTGCTGTTTTCGAATATGAGGACAAGCATACGCGCCAAGCCGTTCTTGATTCTATTGTTTCGCTAACTCAGCAAATGAGCGATAACTATAAGCTTGCTAATGTTAGCGAAGCTTCAAAAATTAACGCGCCAAATGTTGCCGAAATTGATAATGTAATTATTTTTTGCGTTATGGACAGCCGTTCTAAGATTAAGGATTATCTGCAAAATGAGCTTAATGCAAAAATAATTTCATAGGAAACGAAGCTATATGGCAAAAATAATTAGAAAACCCAGCGCTTTAAAATCAGATTATTTAAGAATAAAGAAAGCCGTAAACAAAACAATGTTTTCGGCTTTTATTTGCATTCTTACAGCCGTACTTAACAGCATAATTATGCAAAACGATTCATTTTTTAAGTTTGGCTTAATACTCACTGCTTTATCTGTAATCGTTTTTCTTATATGTATTGTTATTATAATTTCGAAACAAAATGAACTCGCTATTAAAAAACAAGGTGTACTCGGTGAAGATAATGCCGCCGATGTTTTATGCAGACGGCTTAGCGACGATTATACTGTCTTTCAAAACTGTATTATAACGTTAGACGGAAAAAGCAGCGAGATTGATTTCATTGTTGTAGGTGGAAACGGCATTTTTGTTGTTGAAGCAAAAAATCGAAACGGAACCATTGAGGGTAACTACAAAAAAGATAGATGGATTCAGCATAAGGTAGGTTATAAGGGCGGCAGTTATTCTGCAGAATTTTACAGCCCTGTAAAACAGGTTTCCACCCATATTTTCAGGCTTGCAGGCTTTCTGCGGCAAAACGGTATACCTTCTCATATTGACGGCGCAGTATACTTTTCAAACAAGGACGCGCACCTTAAAATTTCAGGAACTAAGGAAAATATACCCGTGTTCAACCAAGAAAAAGATTTAATTCGTTTTATTAATAAAAACGATAACACCATACATCCTGACATAATTAAAAAAATTTGTGAAATATTAAAATAAAAGCGCCGAAAGGCGCTTTTATTTTTTAGAACATTATCTCGGTTTCGCGATATTTTTTTGGTGTCATGCCTACAATGCTATAGAATTTTTTATAAAAATATGGTGTATCGTAAAAGCCGGTTTGTTCGGCTATGGCATCGATAGATAAATCGCCTGTTATAAGTAATTGTTTTGCTCTTTCTATACGGTTTTCGGTGCGCCACTGCGCAGGGGACAGACCAACAGCATCTTTAAACTTTTTTCTGAATCCCGAAGCGCTTATTTTTAGTTCCTCTGCTATTTCTTCCACAGATAATTCATCTTTTTTAAGTAAGTTTTTTGCTTTCGCAATAAGCTCGGTATCTACCGAATGACGATTATGAATATAATTATTGAATATTACGTGAAAGCACAGATAAAAGTACGCTTGTTTTAAATACTCTGAGTTTTCTTCAAACTGGAGGTCACAAAGTCTTTTAAGGGCTGTTTCAAGCTGAAGAGATTCGTCATAAGAATTGTAAAAGGGCGCTATCGGTAAATCTTCCCCTTCATCTAAATCGAAATTTACAAGAAAGGTTTCAACCTCACCCTCGTTTATATGAAATCTTGCCTTGTAAATACTGTTTTTTGGCAAATATATGAAATCTCCCTTTTTAAGAGATATAATTTTATCCCCTATAATAAAGTCTACTTTGCCCCTTTCTACAGATAAAAACCCATAGCTCGTGCGCGGCGTAGTCAGAAAACTAAATTCGGTTTGTTCCCAAAACCATTTTACAGGGCTGATGTTTTTAATTTTGAATTCTTTTGTTTCCATTTTATCCGCCCGTTTATACTATACCTCTTTTTAGCGAAAAATATAAGAAATAATCGAAATGCCAATAGTCAAATATTTAATTTTATTATATTATATATAAAATAGCCTACATTAAATACAATATTTTTTGGAAGGAAAGGTGTAAAGATGAAAATTACAAAAGAAAAATTAAGAAAGGTGTTGGCTTGTTTAATGATTGGAAGTTTACTTGCTACAGGCATTGTAATGCCCGCACAAAACGCCGAGGTTCTGGCAAAGTCTAACGCAGGCGCTATTGCGCTTTCTCGTCAGGCTGCGGCTGAGGGTATTGTTGTTCTTTAAAATAAGGATAACGTGCTTCCTCTTAAAGCCAATTCCCCTGTATCTGTTTTTGGTAGATGCCAATACGATACATTCTCCGGAGGTTACGGTACAGGTAAAGGCCCCAATACCGATTATCCCCCAATAACAATTATGCAAGGCTTTGACAATAATCCCGCGCTTGCCTATAGCGGGGAGCTTGCTGTTTGTGATTTAAACGGCGACGGAAAGATTGATGTTTGCGATCTTGTTAAGCTCGATAATATGTTAGAAAAATAATCTTCATCTTTTCCTTTCATACAGAAGACCTCAAAGCGTTGGCCTTGAGGTCTTCTGTCTTTATATTTGCTAAAATAATATTTTTTATGTCAATAAATTTTGTTGTATTTTTATTACATTTTTTCTTTACATACGGACAAGTTTGGGGTAAAATATAGTATAAACTTTTTTTAGGGGGAAAATATATGTCAAATGTCCGTCCCGAAACTATGGAACGTATAACCACAAAAGCACTTGCCGACAAATTTATTGAAGAACAAATTAAAGAGGTTCGCGCACAAGTTGGCGACAAAAAGGTTCTTCTTGCCCTTTCAGGCGGTGTAGATTCTTCAGTTGTTGCCGCTCTTTTAATTAAGGCTATTGGCAAACAGCTTGTTTGCGTACACGTTAACCACGGTCTTATGAGAAAAGGCGAAAGCGAAGCAGTTATTGATATGTTTAAGGGTGAGCTCGACGCCAACCTTGTTTATGTAGATGCTACCGACCGCTTCCTTGATTTACTTGCAGGTGTATCTGAACCCGAAAAGAAAAGAAAGATTATCGGCAAAGAGTTTATCGAAGTTTTTGCCGATGAAGCCAGAAAGCTTGAGGGCGTTGAATTTTTAGCTCAAGGAACAATTTACCCCGATATTTTAGAAAGCATTAAAGCAGCTGAAGGCAAAAAGGCTGTTAAATCACACCACAATGTTGGCGGCCTTCCCGAAGACCTTAAGTTTGAGCTTGTTGAACCCATTAAGCTTCTTTTCAAAGACGAAGTAAGAGTTGTTGGCGAGGCGCTTGGTCTTCCCCACGCTATGGTTTATCGTCAGCC
>JAZLEK010000066.1:0-2894 GCA_045615225.1 Acutalibacteraceae bacterium
GGTATTTTTTAATTTATATTCGATTATTTATCTGCTTCCTTAAGGGTGAACTTAATAGCAGCCTTGTTTACATAACCGTTATCTTCCCAAGTGATGTTTTCACCGGTAACGCCGGAGAAAGAGAAGTCGCCTGTGAAGTGGCCTTTTAAGAGAGCATAAAGGTCTTCAGCAGAAGTTTCGGGAGTAACGTCTTTGCCTGCAGCCTTAAGGTCTTTCATTGCGTTAAAGATAGCATATACGCAGTCGTAAGCAGAAGCGCCGAACTGGTTAAGGGTTTCTGCGCCGTACTTTTCGGTATACTTCTTAACGAAATCTACAGTAGCCTGTGCAGAAGAGGTTGCATCGAAGTGAGAAAGCATAGAAACTTCCTGAGGAATGGTGGTGAGGTCAATTTGGCCTGCAAGACCGTCGAAGCCGTCGCAACCATAATATGTAGCGTTGTCCTTGATAACGCCCTTAGCCTGGGTCATGAAAACAGAAGCGGGCTGATAGTAGATGGGCATAAAGATGAAGTCGCAATCTTTAAGCTGAGTAATCTGAGCAGAGAAGTCTGTTTCGTTAGCAGCGGTGAAAACTGTGTCTACAGTTTCAATTTCAGCCTTGAGGTTAGCCTTGAACTGGTCGAAGATACCCTTTGAATATGGGTCATCGGACTTGTAGAAGATACCAATCTTAGAAAGACCAAGACCATTTACGAAGTTAGCAGCAACTGCGCCCTGGTTACCGTCAGCGAAGCACATCTGGAAGCCGTTGTCGAATTCAGGAATCTTGTCGCCGGAAGCAGAAGGTGTAAGGAAGAACACCTTGTCGTCGTTGGAAAGCTTTGTGAACTCAAGACCGGGAGCGGTTGTAACGGTACCTAAAGATACCTGCATCCCCTTTTCCATAAGAGCGGCAAAGTTAGCGGCAACCTTGGTAGCGTCGTGCTTGTCGTCCATAGCTTCGAGTTTGAAGTTAACGCCGTCAAGTCCGCCGGCAGCGTTGATTTCGTCGATAGCCATCTGAGCAGAGTTCTGAACAGCTACGCCGTAAACAGCGGCAGGACCGGTAAGAGGACCGGAGAAACCGATAACATATTCTGCGGTTTTGTCTGAGCCGCCACAAGCAGCAAGTGTGAGGAGCATTGCAGCAGCTAAAACTACGGCAAATGCCTTTTTAAATACTGATTTCATAATAAAATCTCCTTTAAAATAATTTTTTAAAAATTATGTGCTCTTATTTTAGCACAGTAAAGTCAATATGTCAACAAAAAATCTTTATTGCACTAAATTGTTTTAAATGAGCAACATACGGTCGTTTGCGGCGCCGTCAGAACCTGCTTTTGCAAAGGCGTTAAGCAAGGCTTCAACCGTAAGATTTTTCTTTTCTTCTCCCTTGATATCAAGGATAATTTTACCCGCATTCATCATAATAAGGCGGGTGCCGTAGGCAATTGCATCCTTCATATTGTGGGTTATCATAATTGTTGTAAGTTTTTCCTCTTCGACGATTTCCTTTGTAATGGAAAGCACCTTTGCGGCAGTTTTTGGGTCAAGCGCGGCGGTGTGTTCGTCGAGAAGAAGCAGTTTTGGGTGGTTCATTGACGCCATAAGCAGTGTTATTGCCTGACGCTGACCGCCCGAAAGAAGCCCAACCTTATGGAAAAGGCGGTCTTCAAGGCCTAAATCAAGTCGGGAGAGCATTTTGCGGTAAACTCTTCTGTCTTTATCGTTTATTGCCCAGGAAAAGCCTCGGCTTTTACCTCTTCGCATTGCAAGAGCCATATTTTCCTCTATCCACATATCTGCGGCGGTGCCTGTCATTGGGTCCTGGAAAACTCTGCCGATAAACTTTGCTCTTTTATATTCGGGAAGTTTGGTTATATCTTCACCGTCGATTATGATGTTACCCGCGTCTACGGGGAAGGTGCCCGCAACGGCGTTAAGAAGGGTTGATTTACCCGCGCCGTTACCGCCGATAACCGTTACAAAATCTCCGTCTTCAAGCGTTATTGATAAGTCATCTAAAGCAACCTTTTCGTTCGGAGTATCGGCATTGAATATTTTGGTTATGTTTTTAATTTCTAACATTTAAGCCGCCTCCTTCTTCTTTTCTACCAAAGGCCTTTTAAAGTATGTTTTTTTAAGGTAAGGAATTGCAAGGAAAATTGCAACAACTAAGGCAGAAAGCATCTTGAGTAAGTCGGTGTCGAGTCCGAGGAAGATAACCGTCTGATATACAATATAATATGCGATTCCGCCGAGAAGTACGCCCGTCAGTCTTATAACAAAGTTGTGACCCATTCTGGAAACAATAACTTCACCGATAATAACTGCGGCAAGACCTATAACAATTGCGCCGCGGCCGTCGGAAATATCGGCTTTGCCCGAATATTGAGCAAGAAGCGCGCCCGCAAAGGCAACAATTCCGTTTGAAAGGGCAAGACCGACAACCTTGTTGAAGTTTGTGTTAATGCCCTGAGCTCTTGACATTTTTTCGTTACAGCCTGTCGCTCTGATAGACATACCGTAGCGTGTGCCAAAAAACCAGTAAAGAATGGCAACAATGGCAACACAGGCAAGCGCAAGATATACCAGCGATTCATATTTACGAAGCTGAGTAACCAAAACGTCGAAGTTTCGAGCAGGCAAAGCCTGATTTGCCTTGCCCATAATTTTAAGGTTTACTGACCAAAGAATAAGTTGGGTTAAAATTCCCGCAAGAATTGCAGGAATTCCCATAACCGTGTGGAAAACACCTGTAACAACTCCCGCAGCCATACCAACAAGGAATGCAACGCCCATTGCCGCCCAAACGTTCCAACCGTTTACCATAAGCATGGCGCAGGTTGCCATACCTGTAACCATTGAGCCGTCGACTGTCAGGTCGGCAAGGTCAAGTATTTTAAATGTTAT
>JAZLEK010000067.1:0-6909 GCA_045615225.1 Acutalibacteraceae bacterium
CGAAACCGAAGAAGCGGTTAAACAAACGGTAGCTGCCGCAAACTGCGGAATTGACGGTGTTATCACCGCCGATATCGGTTTTGCCACGTTACTTCATAAGGTTTTGCCAAGTTTACCAATTCACGCTTCAACCCAGATGACAGTTCATTCACCCTCGGCAATAAAGCCCCTTAAAGAAATGGGCTTTTCCCGTGTTGTCGTATCGCGTGAGATGAGCAAAACTGAGCTTTTGAAATTTTGTCTTGAAGCCAAAAAACAGGATATGGAAGTTGAGGTATTTGTACACGGCGCGCTTTGTATGTGTATGTCGGGTCAGTGCCTCTTGTCGGCTCAGCTTGGGGGCAGAAGCGGTAACCGAGGACTTTGCGCAGGTCCCTGCCGTTTGCCTTTTTCTGCTGTCGGCGGAGAAAATTACGATTTATCTCTTAAAGATTTATCTCTTGTTCCATATTTAAATGAACTCAAAAGTATGGGGGTAGCCTCTTTTAAGATAGAGGGTAGAATGAAACGCCCCGAATATGTTGCCGCCGCAACTGCCGTTTGCCGCCAAATGTTAGATGAGGGCAGGGTGGATGAGCGCATAAACAACGCTCTCTCAGCTGTCTTTTCCCGTTCGGGATTTACCGACGGCTACTACACGGAAAAACTTGGCAAAGATATGTTTGGAATACGAACAAGAGATGACGTTATTGCATCAGATGATGCATTTAGCGTTATTCATGAGCTTTACCGAAATGAACGCCAAAGCGTAGAAATAAACGGAGAAATCATCATAACCGAAAACACACCGTCTTGCCTTACCGTAAACGATGGTCTGAATACCGTTACGGTTTACGGTGATATCCCCGAAAAAGCGATAAACCGTCCGCTTGATAAAGATAGCGTTTTAGAGCGAGTTTCCAAAACAGGCGGCACACCATATTTCTTTGAAAACTTGACGGTAAATCTTGATGACGCCCTTATTTTAAGAGCGTCATCCCTTAACGCTCTCCGCCGCGACGCGCTTGATAAACTATCATCTCTCCGCGCAAAGACTGAAGAGCTTTCGCCGGACTATTCTTGTTTTGGCAAAGGTGAAAATAAAGAATATAGCGGTATAAAAACCTATGCCCGTATAGATAACGCTTCTCAGCTAACCGACGCTTTAAAATCAGTTCACACCCTTATAGTTCCAATAGATATAAGTTTAGAAGAACTTAAAGGCTATGACAATTTAGCAGTTGAGCTTCCTCGCGGAATATCCAACGAGCAATATATAAAAGAACGACTTATCCTTTTTAAAGAAAAGAGTATAGATACCGCCTTTTGCGGCACCCTTGCGGCAAGTGAGATTGCAAAAGAAATAGGCTTAAACACAGTCGCAAACTTCGGATTTAATGTTTATAGTTCATATACTGCCAAGTACCACAAAGAACAGGGCGCAAAGGCCGTTGTACTCTCAAGTGAAATTCTGCTTAAAGATGCCGCAAAAATATCAGCCGATATCAATAAAGGAATTATCTCTTACGGCAGACTTCCCTTAATGCTAACCCGCAACTGTCCTGTTAAAAACAAAATTAACTGTTCGGAATGTAAAAGAAGCGGTAGTCTTACCGACCGTAAGGACGAAAAATTCCCCGTAATGTGCCGAAACGGGTATAGCGAGCTCTATAACTCAAAGGTTATCTGGCTTGCAGACAGACAAAATGAATTCGGTAATATTGATTTCCAAATACTGTATTTCACTACCGAAACAAAGGAAGAAATAGAATCGGTAATTACCGCTTATAAAAACTCAGAGCCACCAAAAACCGACTTCACCCGAGGTATGTACTACAGAGGAGTGGAATAGAAATATCTCTTGCATTTTAACAGAGCATATGATATAATCCATCTTGCTCTGTATTTTGGACGTTTAGCTCAGCTGGTAGAGCACCCGCTTGACGTGCGGGCGGTCATGGGTTCGAGTCCCTTAGCGTCCACCAAACGAAAAAAACATTCCACCTTAAAGGTGGGATGTTTTGTTGTTTATCGATAATAGGGACTCGAACCCGAGAGGGTCTGTCGTTAAGGAAAACAGTACGGTGTACTGTTTTTTAGACAGAGCGGTGAAGTCGGGTACTGTTGCCAACGGCAACGGTCGACAAACCATAAGTATGCGAAGCAGACGGTCGGTCCCTTAGCGTCCACCAAACGAAAAAAACATTCCACCTTAAAGGTGGGATGTTTTGTTGTTTATCGATAATAGGGACTCGAACCCGAGAGGGTCTGCAGAAACAAGTGGGGTGTTTTTGATAGCCTTCACCTTGAGGGGAAGGGGGACCGTCGCAGACGGTGGATGAGGTGGGAAGCGAATGAAAGAATAAACACCTCATCAGTCTCGCTACGCTCAACAGCTTCTCCTCAAAGAGAAGCCTTAATTTACATTCATCTTTAATACAATATACGCGCGTCTTATTGTTAAAACGGCAATCGCTATTGTCAGCACGCCGACTACCGAGCCACTAATAACGTTAAAAAAGTATCTTGTTTTATTACTTATTTTAAGTATATCAAGTACTGAAAACTGGAGAGAAAACAGTGACATCAAGGCAACCGATAAACTTAGCGCCTTTGCGGCATAGAGGGTAGGACTTTTTAAGTGCCGAAGTCTTACTGTGTCAAAAAGCGCCGCGCAAATTCTGAAAAGGGTATAGGCGGCAGAAATATATATTACATATTTTCCGTATCGTACCACCTCATTCTTCCAAATCATAATATAAATAATTGCGGTCACCGCGCCGCTTAAAATAAAAAGCATAACACCGCAGGTTAAAAGGTCGCCGTATTCTTTTTTGCCTCTGTTTTCAAACCCTTTGCTTAACAGAAAAAATTTTATAAAGCAAAGCATAATATAATAAACGGCAACCGAACCAAACCATACCGAACGGTAGAAAACGCCCGTAAAAACATTGAATAGTGCATAGCCTATATTAACCGCCAGACCGAGCCTTAAAAAAAGCTCGGTTCTTTTTTTCATATCTTTTATATATTTTTCTGTAAAGGGCGCTATTTTGATGAGTGTGTTAAAAATTCTGTTCATAATAATTATTGTTGGGAAAAAATTATGAAAAAACGCTTGACAAATTTTAGTAGAGGGTGTACTATACAACTGTACTAATCGTAATAGTACAGTTAGAACAAGGAGGGAATTTTGTGATAACAATAGATTACAAAAGCAGAGTCCCTATTTATGACCAGATAACTGCGGGCTTTATACGTCTTAAAGCTTTGGGGGTTTTAAAACCTCACGACAAGCTTCCGAGCGTTCGCAGTATGGCAAGCTCACTCGGCATAAACCCTAATACAGTACAAAAGGCTTACGCCATTTTGGAGGCTGACGGGGTTATTTATTCGGTATCGGGTAAAGGTTCCTTTATCTCCGATGACGATAGTGCCGATGCCGCAATACTTGAATCTGCCAGAAACGATTTTAAAATGGCGGTGGAAAGCGCAAAAAGTATGGGGCTTGAATTAGATGCTTTAAAATCAATTTTAGATGAAGCCTTCAAAGGAGGGGACAGCAATGATTGAACTTATTAACTTAACCAAAAAATTCGGTGACTTTACAGCAGTTAATGAAGTTAATGCAAAAATTGAAGACGGCTGTATATACGGTCTTGTTGGCTCAAACGGTTCGGGAAAATCAACCTTACTTCGTCTGCTTTCGGGCGTATATTATCCCGATGGCGGAAACATCTCGGTAGACGGGTTTGAAGTTTTTAATAATCCCGTGCTTAAATCTCAAATCTTTTATCTGCCCGATTCACCCTATTTCTTTAAAAACGCAACAATCAAAGAAATGGCAGAGTTTTTCGAAGGATTATACCCCACCTTTGACAGAGCAAGATTTGACCACTTGAAATCGGTTTTTCCAATAAGCACAACCGATAAAATCGATAATATGTCCAAGGGTATGCAGCGTCAGGCGGCTTTAATGCTTGCCCTTTCTACCAACCCTAAATATCTTCTTTTAGACGAAGCCTTCGACGGTCTTGACCCCGTTATGAGAAGCGTTTTAAAGGAACTTCTTATTGACGGAATTGAAACCAACCGTATGACAGTAATTATCGCGTCACACAATCTTCGTGAGCTTGAAGACCTCTCTGACCATATTGCTCTTATCCACCAAGGACAGCTGCTCTTCAGCGATTCGCTCGAGGATGTCCGCAGTAATTTCCACAAAATCCAGGCGGCGTTCAAGGTTTTACCTCCCGAAATCAAGCTTCACGACCTTGATATTATAAAGTGTGAAAAAATGGGCTCTCTTCTACAGATGATTATAAGAGGGGACGAAACAGAAATAATGCAAAAAATCAATTCCTTAGAGCCAATCTTTGCAGAAAGCATTGAGCCGACTTTAGAAGAAATATTTATCTATGAAATGGAGGCGGTCGGTTATGACATCAAGAATCTCCTCGGTTAAAAAACATCCTTTTTTCAGTTTCTTTACCTTTACCCTTAAAAAACAAACCCCGCTTACACTTCTTGTAACGGCGTTTACGTTGCTTATTTGTCCGGGAATGCTTCTGCGCGATGCAAACGATGACCTTATCAGAGAATATTTTCTCGGTCCCTGGGAATTTGCGACATTTGCGTTCATAATTCTTGCCGCGGCAGCCGCACTTGTGTGTATGCTTTTGCTTTTTAATTTTGGTTTCCTTTTTAACAAAAAAGCTGGAGATATGTATAACGCGTTACCTCTTACCCGAAACGAACTGCTTATATCAAGAAGCTTAAGCTCGTTTATTGGCGCGCTTTTTCTTATGACAGTGGCCTATGGCGGACTTATAATGGTAAACTTTCTGCCCACAGTTGATGGGGTAGGGGTGATAACCGCAATAAACACATATTTATTTATGCTTTTATCACTTTTGATGCTGACATGTTTTTGTTTGCTGATTGGTATTTGTTGCGGAGGCTATTTCGATACTGTAATTGCTTTTTTCGCAGTTAATCTTGCTCCTGTAATTATTGTTGCATTTATTTTCAGTTTTGTTCAAGAATCTACGGTAGGACTTGTGTTTGAATATACAAACCTCGTTTATTTAACTCCAATTGCCATTGTATTTTATAAATTAATGAACCTTCCAACATATCTTGAAAATCCCGAAAATATAACCGCAGGAATAGAAAAAACAACAGCGCTAACAGTTATAGGGCTTATAGTTTTCGGTGTGCTTTGCGCATTTGCGGCAGTAAAGCTTTTCAA
Source organism: Acutalibacteraceae bacterium (assembly GCA_045615225.1). Taxonomy (GTDB): domain Bacteria; phylum Bacillota; class Clostridia; order Oscillospirales; family Acutalibacteraceae; genus SFWF01. The sequence continues at coordinate 5,231 of JAZLEK010000067.1, forward strand.
GGTAAGAAAAAGCGAAACTGCAGGAGAAGCCTATTCCTTTAAATTTATGCCGGTTATAATTTCGCTTTTAGTTTCAATGGTTGGCGGCTTTGTTATCGCAATCGTTTTAACGGGCGATTATAATATCAGCGGCGGTTTCTGGATTTTCTTCATAGTCTGCGCAATACTTTGCTCCATTGCCATCGGAGCAATAACCAACCGCGGCTTTAAAAAGATTAAAGTTTCGGTAATTAACGGTGTTGTGGCATCGGTGCTGATGACGGTTCTTTTAATTAGCGGGCTATATATTGCCGATTATGCCGAAAACAAAATTCCAAAAGTCGAAAATGTCGAGCAGGTAAGTATTGGAGAAATTGATTATACCGCATATAAGGATTTAGCGGTTAATCTTCATAAAGGAATAATAGAATGCCTTAACGAAGAGGAAACAGATGATTTTATAGGAGAATTCCCCCAAGCTTTAAATAATTTTAATAATTTCGATTTTAAATACGTTTTGAAAAACGGTAATGTTATAAAACGAAACTATTGGTACAGAAGCCCCGATATGAGCAGACTTCACAAGGACATTCTAACCCTTATGCAAACCGATAACTTCTTTAAAAAGTTCGATGTGTGTATAATACCTCAGCCCGGTTACGGATTAATAAACGTTCATTCTCACTCTAATAAATTTGGAAGCATGGAAGAGGGAGAAGAACAGCAAAATGCAATTTTAACCGAAAAAGAAGCTGAGTATTTAATTTCTCTTTTCAAAAAAGAAATGAAGAAGGCAGATATTAGCGTTTTCAAAGAAGACACATACGGAATTTCTATTTCGGGTAATGAATGGTGCGAGCTTTATATTCCGCGTTCCTTTACCGAAACCATTAACTTTTTAGAAGCGAAGTTTGCCGAATATGAAGCTCAAAACGATTGACAACAATATTAAATTTGGTAAAATTATTTTGGTGATATAATGAGAAAACTATTTTTGGTTAAAGGCGTAAAGGTCTACGCCTTTAACCGTATAGATTCAACCAATAACGAAGCCGTAAGAAGAATAAAACAAGGCATCAGATTGCCTGCCTTGTTTATTGCCAAAAGCCAAACAGCAGGCAAGGGAACAAGGGGCAGAAGCTTTTATTCTTCGGGCGGCGGACTTTATATGAGCTTGGCTCTAAAAACCGACGATATCCGCATACAAAAGCTAACAATACTTGCCGCCGTTGCAACTGCGCAGTCTATCGAAAAACTGACAGGCAAAGAGGTGGATATTAAATGGGTTAATGATATTTACCTTGGTGGTAAAAAGCTTTGCGGAATACTTTGCGAAAGGGTGCAAAACCAAACAAACGATAAAACCTTAGGGGTTGTTATCGGAATAGGCGTAAACCTAACTGTTAAAGAGTTTCCCGAAGAAATAAAGGATATTGCCGTTAATCTTGGCAATATAAACCGAAATAGACTTGCAAGGGAAATTACAAAAAGAATTATTTCTTTACTTTCTTCAAACGAAGATTTTATGGAATATTATAAGAGTAAGTCTATTATTCTTGGCAAAGAAGTATCCTACATACAAAACGGCGTTATCCATAACGGAACGGCTTTAGATATTGATACGACAGGCGCTCTTATAGTAAAAGAAAACGGAGAAACCGCAATACTCACAAGCGGAGATGTAACATTATTAAAATAAA
>JAZLEK010000068.1:0-24772 GCA_045615225.1 Acutalibacteraceae bacterium
AGTAACCGTGTTTTGACCCGGTTGAACCGCAACGTCACCTGCTCCCGAGACGATAGCCCCTGGAGGAACCCCCGCTTCAATTCTGATGGTACCCGTACCGTTTGAAATACTCATTTCATAGCTATTATTATACCTATCAAAACCTTCAACCGCATTTCCGTCAACCGTAAGGCTTGTTATATAATAGTTATTAGCACCCTCAGACGTTGGAAGTACCGTTGTGTTTGTATCGGATGTGGATTTGTAGACAGGAATACTAAAGGTTAGCGCCGCGTTTGGACTAACAGATGAATATCCGCTTTTAACGTTTGCTGTTTCAAGATAAGCGCCTTGAACGTTAGTCATATACTGATTTAAATAGAAATCGGGTGCGATTACATTAAACTTTTTATAATAAAGAGTATCCTGGCCTCTTTTTACATAACCGTTAGCGTAATGTTGCGAACCGCCGATTATAGATTTTGCTCTTGTGTTCCAAGGTCTGCCCAGATTCTTTTCCGGATTATCGTTTGTGCTCTTAGCATAAAGCAGTCCGTACTGAACAGCATCGTAATTACCATATTTATAGGCACGGATGTTGAAAAAGTTATAATATCCTTCATAACCTTCAACCTTGCCCGAAATACTTCCGCCTTTTCCGTCTGTGCCTTGCTCAATTATTATACTTGCCGCAAGAACATAGGGGCTTACACCCGACTGCTTTGCCGCTTCCATAATTACATCGGCATACGTTTCATATGTCTCCTCAGGAAATTCTCTATCCAAAAACGTACCGTAAATGATGTGCTGAAGGCCCTCTTTATTCTGAATGCTTTCATCATAAGCCTGGTTCAGAAACATATATATTCCGTTTTCATCAAGGAAGTTTCTGGGTTCCATATAGTATTCCACAACATCACGCGCTGCAGTAACCCAACCTCCCGAATCGTATGAAACATAGCATCCATTGTTCCAATCGTAAGCATATTTTTCCATAGATTTCCAGGAAGCTTTTGCATATTTATCCTGAATCAGAGATTTGCCCACTGCCGATTCGGCATCGACCGCCTCTTTGAGAGTCATTGTAAGGTGGTTAGCTTTAAAAATCCAATTCGGGTGGGCGGCGTGAAGCTTTCGTAGCAAAACCTTATAGCTTTCAGGGAATTTTTGATTTGCAAGATTTGTTTCAAAATCTGCATCGTGGTCGTATTTAGGAATTTCTGTAACGTTTGTTATGTACTTCGTACTTACAAAACCAAATCCGTTATTATATGCAATTTTATACCATTTATTTCCGTCATTGCCGTCAACTGCGTCTCCGTAAATACTAACCGTTGCACCTTTGGCAACCGTACCAAGAAGATTATAAGATGTGCCAGCGCCCGAACGAACTCTAAGCGGGTCGGTCTGTGTATTTACAAAACCCGTGTGAGTGGGCTCGTTGGAAGCCCATGATTTAAAGCCGCCCGTAATAAAAATCGAGCTTAAAAAAACAGCAAAACAAAGAAACAGTGATATGTATCTTCTTATTCTTTTCATAAGACTTCCTTTCCTTTGTAAGTTCGTATCACATACATATTAATTATAACAATTTAACCCCACAGTGTCAACATAATAACGCCTGAGTTTAGTGATTTTTATCGTCCAAATTATAGAAATTCAATATACACATAATACTATACCCTCTTGACTTATTTACTGAAAAATGTTATCATTTATCTGTGTTATTATATTATTAAGGAGTTGGTTTTTTCGTGGACGACGGGTGTAGCCGATTATGTCTTTTATTAAATGCAAGCACCAAGTTCAGTTTATCAAATTTTATTGGTGAAAATTCGGGGTTGTTGCTTACCCTGTTAGCGCTGCTGTTTTTCAGCGCGTTTTTCTCTTCTTGCGAAACGGCAATTACCGCGCCAAGCAAGGTTAGAATCAAGGCTATGGCAGACGGTGGCAATAAGTCTGCAAAAGTTGCCTTTAAACTTATGGATAATTTTGACCGTTCCATTACTGATATTCTTGTTGGCAACAATATTGTTAATCTGGCAATGGGTTCTATCTCCACACTGCTTGCGATTCACGCGGGAATTTCCCCCACTGTAATGACAATTTGTATTACAGTTGTTGTTATACTCTTCGGTGAGGTTATTCCAAAAGCGATTGCTAAAGAAACAAGCGAGGCTTATACCGTAAAAATTGCTATGCCGCTAAAATTTGTTTCGCTTGTGTTTACCCCCATATCTGCAATTTTCGGGCTTATCTCTAAAGGACTTACCAAGCTTTTTTCAAAAGAAGAGCCGTCCGTTACAGAAGACGATGTTATAGAAATTATTGAAGATATGGAAGAAGAGGGCTCTATCGATTCAGATGAAAGCCGTTTGCTTTACTCCGCCTTTGAGTTTGACGATGTATCTGTAAATGATATTCTTACCGACAGGCGCGATATGCTCTGCTTAGATATTGAGCAAAGCGACGAAGAAATTCTTAACATAATCAAAAATTCGCCCTATTCAAGACTTCCTGTATATAAAGGAAATCCGGATAACTGTATAGGTGTTCTTAGAATAAGAGAATATTTAGAACGTTATTTTAAAGGGGAAAAAATTGAACTCCGTAAGCTTTTAGATACTCCTCTTTTTGTTTCTCCCGACACAAAGATTGACGAGCTTCTGTCTGTTATGAAGCGTATACGCAAGCCCTTCGCCCTTGTTAAGACACGTGCTAACCGAATTATCGGTCTTGTTACAATGGAAGATATGCTTGAAGAGCTTGTCGGCGAAATTTGGGACGAAAACGATAAAATCGAGGATAAATTCCGCCAAATAGACGAAAACACCTTTATAATCAGCGCAGATTTGTCGGTTGTTTCGGCATTCGAAATGATGGACTATGATGATTTTGACCGTGACGAATGTGGCCATTATACCCTTAGAAAATGGATGGGTAGACTTCTCGGTCGTGTTGCTACGGTTGGCGCTACCGCTGAATACCGACAGCTCGAAATCACAGCCGAAAAGGTTTTCAGAGGCAGACTTGTATCTCTTAAATTTAAAATTAATCCTCCTGCCATCACTGAAGAAAGCGAGGCGGAAGAATAATGACTACCCAGATTATTATTATTTTAATTTGTCTTGCAGGTTCTGCTTTTTTCTCTTCCTGTGAAACGGCTTACAACCTTGCAAATGAATCTCAGCTTGAAAAAAATGCTGATAACGGTTTTTTTAATAAACTCACTTATCGAATTGCTAAAAACTATAACTTTGCGCTAAGCTCAATACTTATCGGCAACAACATCGTTAACTTTGCTTTGTCCTCAGTTGCCACAACCCTGTCTATTTCACTTATAGCAAATGAAGGTACCGCCGCAACGGTTGCCACCTTGGCTTCTACTGTAGTTGTTTTAGTGTTTGGTGAAATCGGGCCAAAAGTAATTGCAAAGTCCCATTCAAAGCTTCTTATAAAGGTTTTTGCTTTGCCACTCTTTATCTTTATGATAATCTTTTCACCTGTCGCCTTTCTTATTAACTTGATAATTAAGTTAATAGACAAATTGTTTGTTAAAGATATTGACAATTCGGTCACAACCGACGAGCTTGCTTCCATTATTGAAACAGGTGAAGAAGAAGGCTCTATTGACGAAGAAAAAAGCGAACTTTTGCAATCGGCAATAGACTTTAACGAAACCACTATCAAAGAGATTATGATACCGCGAGTTGATATGACCGCAATTGATATCAACGACAGCATTGATGAGATTTTGGAAATCGTTAATACTTCTCCCTATTCAAGAATTCCAGTATATGATTCAAGTATTGATGACATCATTGGTATTCTTGTAACTCAAAATCTTTTGAAAACTATGGTTGACACTCCTAAAGAAAAAATTAACCTTCGTGAATTACTTGTTGAACCTTATTATATTCATATGACAGTTAAGCTTCCCGATGCGCTTGACGTATTAAGAGAAGAGCGCACTCACATTATGATTGTTCTTGATGAGTTCGGCGGTACAATGGGTATTGCCACAATGGAAGATATCCTTGAAGAGCTTGTTGGCGAAATCTGGGACGAAGACGAGGAAGCCGAACACGATATTATTGAATCTGCTCCCGATAAATATAGTGTTGAGGGTGACATGAATATTTTTGATTTCTTCGATGCTATTGATTTTGATGAAAATGATTTCGAAAGTGAATATACAACCGTGGGCGGTTGGGCAATTGAAATGTGTGAAGGATTCCCCGAAATTGGAGCTACCTTCACCTATAAAAACCTTTCCGTAACAATAGAAAACATTGAAGACCACAGAATTACAAAGCTTTCAGCAGTTATTACACCGATAGAAGAAGATGAAGAGGAATAAAAAGTTCCGTATCGCTTAGCGATACGGAACTTTATTTATTTCATTATTCTGTTTTCACTGGCTTTTTTGAAATTGGGTTCACAAGTAAGATTAACACCAAGTCTTTTAAATACTTTTTCATCTATTTGTGAAAGCATAACAGTTGAATGAACCTCACAACCGCGAAGATTTCCAAGCTGTTCCATTGCTTTTTCGGCATCGTCATTGGTTGTTGCGCAAATTGAAAGCGCAATTAAAACTTCATCTGTATGAAGTCTTGGGTTACGGTTTCCAAGATGGTCAACTTTAAGATGGCGAATAGGCTGAATTGTTTCGGGAGAAATTAAATGAAGGCTATCTTCAAGACCGGCCAACGCTTTAAGCGCATTTAAAAGTAATGCCGAAGAAGAGCCGAGTAAGTCTGAGGTTTTTCCCGTTACAATTTTACCATTCGGAAGTTCCATCGCCGCGGCAGGTAAACCTGTTTCCTTTGCTTTTTCGAGTGCGGGTGCAATAACCTTACGGTCGGTTGTTTTAACTCCCGCTTTCTTCATAAGAAGCTCAAGCTTATATATGATATCATCACTGATTTTACCGTTTTTGTTATCGCAAAGACCTGTATAATAACGGCGAATTATTTCATCACAGGCGGCTTTACATACTGCTTCGTTATCGAAAATGCAGTTACCTGCCATATTGACACCCATATCTGTAGGCGACTTATACGGTGATTTTCCGTAGATAGTTTCCATCATTGCGGTAACAACCGGGAAAATTTCAACATCTCTATTATAATTTACAGTTGTTTTTCCATAGGCTTCAAGATGGAAGGGGTCTATCATGTTAACATCATTAAGGTCTGCTGTTGCGGCTTCGTAAGCGAGATTAACAGGGTGACTAAGAGGAAGATTCCATATAGGGAAAGTTTCAAACTTTGCATAACCTGCCGCAACCCCTCTTTTATGCTCGTGATAAAGCTGAGAAAGACAGGTAGCCATCTTACCACTGCCGGGACCTGGAGCGGTAATAACAACAAGCTCTCTACTAGTTTCAATATACTCGTTTTTGCCATAACCTTCATCACTAACAACTTTGCTAATGTTTGAAGGATAGCCGTCAATTGAGTAGTGCTTATATACTTTAATTCCAAGGCTTTCAAGGCGTGTTTTAAAAGCTTTTGCTTGAGGCTGACTTGCATAACAAGTCATTACAACACTTCCAACATAAAGACCAATTGAACGAAAAATATCAATAAGTCGTATGGTATCCATATCATAAGTAATGCCAAGGTCGCCGCGAAGCTTGTTCTTTTCAATATGGTCGGAATTTATTACAATTACGACTTCAACCTGCTCCTTCATCTTAAGAAGCATTTGAAGCTTACTGTCAGGCTTAAAACCAGGCAGAACACGAGCGGCGTGAAAATCATCGTAAAGCTTTCCGCCGAATTCAAGATATAATTTACCTCCGAACTTAGAAATGCGTTCGCGGATATGCTCTGATTGGGTTTTTAAGTATTTTTCGTTATCAAAACCTGCAGTAACCATAGAAACTCCTCGAATAAAAGTATATTTACATTATACTTCAATAAAGTTAGCTTTTCAATAGTAAAATATAAAAACTCCGAAAAAATTCGGAGTTTTAGTTACCATATACCAGGTCTATCAGGCGAGATGTTACCGCTTGAGCCACCCATTCCATTATCGTCGCTATCATCGCCATCACCGGGGTCAAGAGGATTATCAGGGGAAAGAGCTAGAAAGTCTTCAATAGACCTAATGCTTAAAATTTCAGCATCAGGCTGAATATAGGCTTTTCTCAAAAAAACACGCTCCTCTCAACTAACGAATTAATTATACAATATCATATTATTAATTTCAAGATAAATTTAGAAAACCCCGACAAAATTTACCGGGGTTTTCTTTAAAAGGTCATAAAATATTATTTTACCAAATCGCAGGTCTGCTTACAACTACATCTGCAGCTAAATCTTTGTCATCTTCAACATTTGAAGATACTTCTGATGATGTAGTTTCAGAATTAGCAGGCTTGCTTGTAGAAGCCGTTGAACTTGATTCCTCTTTTGAAGAAGATGAGTTGCTTGAAGTAGGTTTAGAAGAGCCTGAATCTACTTTAGAGGAAGAAGGCTTGCTATTTGAATTTTGAGATGAACTGTTAGTCGAATTAGAACTTTGTGAGTCATCTTCAAAGTCATCTGACATATCGTTGCTTGAGGGCTTACTGCTGTTTGAAGAGTTAGAAGTACTGTTGCTATTATCGTCGGGTGCCACAATTTCAGCGCCACCATTTTGAACAAGGTCGTTCCAAAGGTCTTCTATTTCTTCCTTTTCTTTATCGGTCAGATTTCCGCCTTCGTCCCACTGGTCATTTTCGTAATCTTGTGTGGGGTCAGAGGTAGAAGCATTAGAAGAACTATCAACATCTTCTTTATCTTTTTTGCAAGCTGAAAAGGAAAATACTAACAGTAAGCACAGAATAAGTGCAATAAGTTTTTTTAACATAAGTGTTTTACCTTAGTACCAATCTTCGTCTTCCCACTCATCGCCGCCGGGTTGAGTACCGCCGGTACCAACGTTTGCGTTGCCGCCAGTCCAGCCATCAAGATTTGTGCCGTCACCTTCGCCGCCGGATGTGCCACCGTTTACGGTAACGTCATCATCGGAAGGTTCAGAAGAACCTGCGAGGAAGTCCTCTAAGAGAGCAAGAGATAATAACTCTACCTCGGGCTGAATGTATGCTTTTCTCATTATTTTCAACCCCTTTCCTTATTTAGAAGCGTTTCTTACGCAGTACTTAAGAACGAATGCACGATTTGCCTGCCAACCTTCAACGCTGATCTTAAGAGCAGCCTTAGCAGCGTTGTAAGCGTCGAGGTCGTTGTCAACAGGTGCAGTAACAGCATTAGCAGCATCAAGAATAGTGTTCATAGCAGCCTTATTAGCTGTACCATTCTTGATATATTTATTCTCGGATGCATTGGAAGCATAGATAACCTTACCGTCTTTAGTTTTGTAATAAACGCGGGCAGTTACTTTTATTCCAAGGAAGTAAAGAGCGTTATCAGTATTTGTGAAATTGAAATCTAATGCGCCGATGAAGCTTCCCTTTGCAACAACCTTAGCAAACTTAGCGTCTGATTTGCTAATGTTAGCAACTACAGCACCACTTGTGTTAACGGTGAGCTCATCTCCACCGAGAAGTGAAGTGGGGTAGAAAACTACGCCGATATCGGTAACGTTTTCATTGTCGATATTCTTAACGTCAGCATAAACAAGCATAGCCTGCTCGTCAACGAGTACAGCTTCGCCATCGATACCAGCCTTTGTAAGAGAAACAGTGGGCTCTATTGCAGTATCAACAACATCGATAGCAAGATCGGATGTAGCAACAGTTGTGACAGCCTTAGCTTCTTTGTTGGAAACCTTAACGTTAGCAAGAGCAACAGAAACAGCCTCAGCATCGGTTACCTGATAGTCGATGATGAACCAAACACGAGTGTCATAGGTGTCAGCAACGAGATGGTTAAGAGAAGCAAAGGTTACGTCGTTGTTTTCAAGCTTGTAAATTGTGTTTGCGTCACTTGTTTTGTTCCAAGTGAGAAGGTCGGGGTTAACCTGAACCTTAGTAACAGTAGCGCCGGTTACGTCTACCATACCCTGAACGCCGCCTACGATGTTCTGAGTGTCGGTAACGCGAACCTTAACCTGAAAAGTACCGTCTTTAGCCACGGTCGTGGGGCCTTGAAGTGTCACAGCAACGCTATCTTCAGCGGAAGCAGTGAAAACAAGGCAGCTTACCATCATAGTGAGGGCAAGTGCAAGTGCGATGAACTTTTTCATAAAAAATTCCTCCTTATGACCTTATGTAAATAAAATTTAACGCGCCATTTTAGGCGATACAAAATTAGAAAGGCGTATATTCCTCTCATATTTTACACCATTATAGCATTTCAGAACAGATTTGTCAAGCATTTGAGTGGTTAAATATGTGCACAAAATACCTTCGTTTATTTTGTTGAAGTTGACAATTAAGCACTCTATGCTACACCTATATTATAACTCACCTCTTTTCTTTTTTCAAGTTATATGTTACACTGTATACAAAACTTTTAGGAGGTGTTTTTATGGCTTTTGAGCTTAAAATCACGGTTGCCGCGCACGATATTGATACTAACTGCTTTGCAACTCCTACCTCGGTTATTAAATATATGATGGAAACTGTTGACCGAAACATGCTGAGCTGCGGCCCCACCTATCAAGAACTTATGGCAAAAGGGTTAAGCTTTGTTGTCAGCCGCAGTGCCGTTGAGGTTTTAAGACCTATTAAAGAATATGAAGAACTTACGGTTTCTACCTGGGCAACAGACAGTAAAAATGTTTCTTTCCCAAGAAGTTATGTTATAAAATCAGGCGATGAAACGGTGGCTAAAGGGCTTTCTATATGGGCTTTAATTGACACAAATAACGGAAAGCTTGTTCGCGGAAGCGAATTTAGTGTCGACAGCTACGGCTTAGGTGAAGAGATAGAACTTTCTTTCTCACACCGTTTTAAGCTTCCCTCCGACCTATCGCTTGAGCTTTGCGGTGAAAAGCTTATCAGATATTCTGATGTTGACCGTAATTTTCATATGAATAACACAAAATATTTTGATATGCTTTTTGATTTTATTCCAGACCGAGAAAAAATATATATGAGTTCCTGTATTGTAAATTATATTGGCGAAGCACCTTTAGGCAGTACACTTAATATATATATGAGTAAACCGGAAATTGGCGAAAACGGTGAAACCTGCTATTACTTCAAAACCCAAATTGACGGAAAAACGAATATTCAGGCAAAGGTAGGGGTTCGTTACATAATATGAAGAATAAAAATTTAACAGGTACGCTGATTTTACTTCTTACAGCGTTCATTTGGGGTAGCGCGTTCGTTGCTCAGTCGGACGGAATGAACTATGTTGGTCCCTTAACCTTTTTATCTACACGATTTCTGCTTGGCGGAGTGGTTTTGTTTCCTGTAATCGCAATTATAAGAAAATTCGGACAAAAAAGCAGCGCCGATTCCGTTCCGTTTAAAACCGAACTTAAAGCAACGCTTTTTGGCGGAATATTCTGCGGAATACTTCTTGGTATAGCTTCGGCTCTTCAACAATACGGACTGATGTTTACTACCGTAAGCAAGGCGGGATTTATTACCACACTTTATGTTATATTTGTACCGCTATTCAGCCTGTTTATTGGAAAAAAGCTTGGTTTTAATCTTTGGGTTGCTGTCGCGCTTGCAACTATCGGTTTATATCTTCTTTGTATCAGCGAAGATTTAGCTTTATCGCTCGGAGATACACTGGTTTTTATTTGCGGTATATTTTACGCCTTACAAATTATGGCAGTCGATAAATATGCTAAGAAAACTGAGCCTGTGCTTTTATCATCAATTCAGTTTTTAACAGTTGGTGTGTTTTCCTTTTTACCTGCGCTGATTATTGAGCAGCCAAGTCTGTCGTCCTTAGCCGACGCTATATTCCCTATTGCATATGCAGGTATTCTTTCAAGCGGCGTTGCCTACACACTTCAGGTTTTTGCGCAAAAATATGCCGACCCAACTGTTGCCGCAATTACAATGAGTTTTGAATCGGTGTTTGCAGTTTTATCGGCCGCCGTTTTATTGAGTGAAAGACTTTCCCCAAAAGAAGGTATCGGCTGTATTGTTATGTTTAGCGCTATAATACTTGCCCAACTGCCAAACAAGCCTATTTTTAAGAAGAAAGTGACGGAAAAACAATATGAAAACTAAACTATCTGCTCGTTTTTGGTGCGCGGTTACCCTTTTCAGCCTTATTGGACAGGTTGCTTGGGTAGTTGAGAATATGTATTTCAATGTATTCATATATAAAATGTTTAATGCTTCGGCCGCCGATATTTCGGCTATGGTTGCCGCTTCAGCCGTTGCCGCAACATTAACTACCGTTTTTATGGGCGCTTTATCTGATAGGATAGGCAAAAGGAAATTGTTTATTTGCGGCGGATATATTCTTTGGGGTATATCTATTTTCAGTTTTGTTTTTATAAGACTTGATGTTATAAACGCGGTTTTTCCTGCTATAGCTTCTGCCGCTTCGGTCGGTGTATCGCTTGTAATTATACTTGACTGCGTAATGACATTCTTCGGTTCTACAGCCAACGATGCAGCATTTAACGCCTGGCTTACCGATTCAACCAATAGTACAAATCGCGGCTCTGTAGAAGGTATAAACGCTATGATGCCTTTGGTGGCTATTTTGGTTGTTTTCGGTTCTTTTATGTTTTTCGACTTAGAAAAGAGCGACAGCTGGTCGGTTATCTTTATGATTATCGGAACAGTTGTTACTTTGGTTGGTATTTCGGGCCTCTTCCTTATAAAAGACTCCGACACTCCCCCCGCAAAAGAAAAATACTTTTCTTGTATCTTTTATGGTTTTAAGCCCTCGACCATTAAATCCAACCCTCTGCTTTATATTGTTTTAGCCGCATTCACTATTTTTAATATCTCAATACAGATATTTATGCCCTACCTTATAATTTATTACGAAAAGACACTTAATATGGCAAACTACGTATTTATTATGGCTCCGGCAATTATAGTTGCCGCCATTGTCACCGCTATATGGGGTAAGGTTTACGATAAAAAGGGATTTGAATTCGCAAGTAAATTTTCTTTGGTTTGGCTTGCGCTCGGATATATTGTTTTATTCTTCACCACTACAACCGTTCCCGTTTTTATTGGTTCTCTGCTTATGATGTGCGGATATCTTGCCGGTATGGCAGTGTTTGGCGCAATGATAAGAGATTATACCCCCGAAAACAAGGCGGGTATGTTCCAAGGACTCAGAATTTTTTCTCAGGTGTTAATTCCCGGAGTTATAGGTCCTGCTGTTGGTGCTGCCGTTCTTAAAAACGCCCAAACAATTACTAACAATGACGGAACAACCTCTTTTCTGCCAAATGCCAACATATTTGCGGCAGCTCTGGCGGCGCTAATTTTATTGCTGCCGTTGGCATTCATTATATGGAAGAAGCACAAACCCCGTTTTGAACGCCTTTATACGCCGTTTGAAAACGAAAAGACCGATACGCCTTGGGACGAATACCCCAGACCTCAACTTAAAAGAGATTCTTTTATTTGCCTTAACGGCAAGTGGAATCTTAAACTTGTGCGCAACAACAAAACCGCCGCGGAAGGTGAAATTGTTGTGCCTTTCCCCGTAGAATCGGATATTTCGGATTTTAATTTTGAAAAACAAAAAAACGATGTTATGGTATATACCAAAAATTTTTCCCTAACCAAAACAAAGGGTAAAACTATTCTTCATTTCGGCGCAGTAGATGCCGAATGCGAGGTATATGTTAACAATAACTTTGCTTATAAAAACATTGGCGGATATTTGCCTTTTGAATTTGATATCACTGATTTTGTTACCGAAGGCGAAAATTTGCTGATTGTACGCGTGGTTGATACTTTGGACCATGAACTTGCCTGGGGTAAGCAATGCGAAAAACGCGGAGGTATGTGGTATACACAGGTAAGCGGTATCTGGCAAACCGTTTGGATCGAACAAGTATCCGAAAACTATATTAAAGGTATAAAAATTACGCCTGAGCTCGATGCTGTGACTTTTGAGATTGAGGGCGGAAATGACGAAAAAACTATTATTTTCGGCGGTAAAGAGTACGGGTTTGTTGGGGATAAATACAAGCTTAAAATTGAAAATCCAAGAAACTGGAGTCCCGAAGACCCTTATCTTTACGAATTTGAAATTATTTCGGGAGAAGACAGAGTTTCTTCTTATTTTGCGCTTCGCACCATAGAGATAAAAGGGAAAAATATTCTGCTTAACGGCAAGCCTTACTTTTTTCACGGCCTTTTAGACCAAGGATATTTCAGCGACGGTATATATCTTCCCTATTCCCCTAAAGGCTTTGAAAACGACATTCTTACTATGAAAAGACTTGGCTTTAATATGCTTAGAAAACATATTAAAATCGAGCCCGAAATCTTCTATTACTTTTGCGATAAATACGGTATGGTTATTTTTCAGGACCTTGTAAACAGCGGAAATTACAGTTTTCTTATTGATACGGCGCTTCCTACAATTGGGCTTAAAAAGGGAATTAACCATAAAGCGAGCGAACGCCGCCGAAAAATTTTTAAGGAAGACACCGAAAAAACCATAAGACTGCTTTATAATCATCCCTCGGTTTGTTATTACACTTTATTTAACGAGGGTTGGGGGCAGTTTGACGCGGTAGAGATGTATCACTTTGTTAAAAATCTTGAGCCAACAAGGGTTTGGGACGCTACTTCGGGCTGGTTTCAAACCGAGGAAAGCGACGTCCTCAGCGAGCATATATATTTTAAACCTATAAAACTAAAAAATGATGGCAGACCGCTTGTGCTCTCAGAGTTTGGTGGGTATTCATACAAGGAAGACAACCACAGCTTTAACACAAAGGACACCTATGGCTATAAATTTTTTGAGGACAAGCTTGAATTTAACGCCGCCCTTGAAAAGCTTTATCTTGAGGAAATTATCCCCGCTATTGAAGAGCAAAGCCTTTGCGCCACCGTACTTACACAGGTGAGCGATGTTGAAGATGAAACCAACGGACTTTTCACCTATGACAGACAGGTATTAAAGGTTGACGAGGAATGTATGCAGAATATATCCAAAAAACTGTTTTGCGCTTTTGAAGATGCCAGCCAAAAAGCCAATTGACAATTTTTCCTTAAAACAGTATAATTCTTTTGGTGAAATTAATGGATAATAAAAGAATTCTAACAATTCAAGATATTTCCTGCGTTGGACAATGTTCCCTTACGGTTGCGCTTCCTATACTTTCTGCTTGCGGAATTGAAACGGCGGTGCTTCCCTCCGCAGTGCTTTCTAATCATACCGCATTTGACGAGTTCACCTTTTGCGACCTCACTTGTCAAATGCCTAAAATAAGAGAAAGTTGGGAACATCAAGGCATTAAATTTTCGGCTCTTTACACAGGTTATTTAGGAAACGCAAAACAGGTTAAGCTGGTTAAAGATATTATAAAAAGCAATATCGACCCTATGGGTGTCAGGATAATAGACCCCGCTATGGCCGACTCGGGAAAGCTTTACACAGGATTTGATAGTGCATACGTAAAGGAAATGACAGAACTTTGCGCCGCTGCGGATATTATACTTCCTAACATTACTGAGGCTTGTCTTATGACGGAAACCGAGTATAGACAGAGCTTTGACAAAGAGTATGTTGAGGCGCTTATCGGCGCGTTAAGAAAGCTTTTTAAAGCTAAAATAGTTTTGACCGGCGTTAACCTTAACGAAGACACCACAGGCGTTGCCGTCTTTGACGGAAAAGATATCCGCTATTACGAGCACATTAAACTCGGTACGGGAAGTCACGGAACAGGCGATGTTTACGCTTCTGCATTTACAGGCGCATATATTAGCGGAACAGACCTTTTTAACGCGGCAAAAATAGCGGCTGACTTTACAGTTTCGTGCATAAAAAACACCGAACCAGAACATTGGTACGGCGTAAGATTTGAAAAATGTTTGCCAGAACTTATTGATAAGATAAAATAAAAAAACACGGTGCATTGCACCGTGTTTTTAGTTTTGCGGTTTGTATCGTACTGCCGGTGAATTTTCACTCAGGACATCGAAGGTGTAGCCGTTTTCTAAACAGTACTCGATTATTGCGGGAACTGCATCAACCGTTTTTTTGTGGATATCGTGCATTAAAACAACCGCGTTCTTCTTGTTCTTTATCTGGTTAATTGTTTCGGTTATGATTTTTTGTGTGTTAGAAGAAGACCTCGAATCATAACTATCTACATTCCAGTCAAAATAGAAATATCCTGCATCAGTCATTTGTTTTGTAAGTTCGGTCATTATGCCCTTGCAAGAACTTTTACTTATAGTGTTGTTAGTACCGCCAGGGAAGCGGAAAATATTTGTTTCGCTTCCCGTCTGAGCTTTAATGACACTTTGCATGGCATTAAAGTCTTTCAAATAAGCCTCCACACTGCTGTAGATATTGTTATCTTTTGTGTACAACTGGTGGCTGTAGGTGTGGACCGCTATTTTATGTCCTTCGTTATGCGCCTTGCCTATCAGACTTTGATATTTTGAAAACTGATTTGTTACAAAAAAGGTTGCTTTTATATTGTACTTTTTAAGAATCGAAAGAAGTCTTTCAGTATATGCGCCAGGTCCGTCATCAAAGGTTAAATATACCGTTTTCCCATTCGGTGTTATATTATTGAAACTCTCGGAGTTTGCGTTTCCGTAGACAACGACCTTTTTAATAAGCTTTGTTATGTTGCCTGAAGAGTCGGTAACAGAATATTCAATATTATAAATTCCCGAGGTGCTTGTATCTACCTTTCCGTTAACTTTAACCTTATCGGTAATGTTACCGTCGAGGTTATCGGTTGCGGAATATCCCGATTCTGCATATTTACTTCCGACCTCAAGATAGACCGTAGAGGGGCCTTTAAGTACTAAAACCGGCCTTATTCCGTCATCAAAAACAAGATTTATTTTCTTTTGAGCCGTATTTCCTGAAGAATCGCTTACCGTAAGTATACACACGTTGTCTTTTACGGTTTTTTCAACCTTAGCTGTAATATCACCGTCATAATTATCTGTAGCGGTAAACGATACCTTAATACTGTTAGGATCTATCGGATAACTTACAAAATCTATTGTAACATTATCGTCTTCGGTTTTTATTTCGGGAGGAGTTGTATCTACTACCATAACCTTCGATATGGTTTCATAGGTACCTCCAAAAAATTTCGCGGTATGAACAAGGGTATATTCCCCTGTTTTTTTCGTGTTTACTTCCCCACTCGTTTCGGTCTTTGGGTGAATTTTAAACCATAAAAAGTCAACCTCAGCCTTAACATTGGAGCCGGAATATTGTGACAAAACTTCGATTTGCCGATTATCAATATTGCCTATAAACTTAACTCCACAACGCGAAAGCGCGAAAACTGTAATTATTGCTATAAGCGCCAGAACTGCTGCCGCAATTACAGATATTATTATAATTTTTTTCTTTTTAAGCACTTTTACATCTCCTTTTAAGTTCATAAATTATAACACAAATTCCGACGGCTTTCAACACTAGTATAATTACAAAATTAATACAAATTTAAAAAGCTACCGCACAACCTGTGTTCTGCGGCAGCTTCTGCTATATTATTTTTTTAATCAGTCGAGATAGTTTTATTCTGAAAACAAACAGTTTGACGTAAGTCCATCTTATAACAGATTTCTTTGACCATAGTTTTGTATACAGTTTATAGCCGTTTGATGTTAAAGAAACTTCTTTTTTCCCTCGAATTACTGTCGTAGGCAAAGCAACTATCTGCTTTATATCAACAGTTTCTTCCATTTTTATCTGATTATCTCCAAGTGTTATAAACCTTTCATCTAAAGCTATATCAATTATTCTGTGAAGAACATATCTGCCGTTTTTTCTTTTATAAAAAACCATATCTCCAACACCGAGCTTTTCGCCTTTATAAGCTGCAAGAACAATACTGTCCCTATCATTTCTTATGAGTGGCGCCATACTGTTGCCTGTTGCAGATATTATGACCTTTTTCCCTTCTGCAAAAAGGTCAAGCATAACGGGAACAAGTTCTTCGACTTTGTAAGCAATACGTTTTTGCATATAAGTTAACCATCCAACAGATTGTTGTCATTAAGCAGCTTTAAAAACAAATTAACGTCCTCTTCGGCTTGCTTTTTGGATACATCAAAACTGTTTATTAAAAGCGTAACAAGTTCATCCCTGCTTGTATCACCAAGCAGGGCTTTAAACATTATATGGGAGCTGCCTTTAAGGGAAACCGCGCGTCTGAAATCCGCAATATCGTTTTCCACATATATGGCAACCGATTCTCCCCCAATTTCTTTGATAACAAAATTATCTTTTAATTTCATTATTTTCTCACAGGCGATATCTTGAATTCAAATACAATTGTTTTATCGCCGAACTGATATTTTTCAAGCAAAGCGGGGCCGCAGGAATTAGAGCCCATACCTGAATCCTTGTAGTCTATTCTAAGGTGAACATTTCCGTCGGACTTAAGCTCATCGGTGTGGTTCGCAGCTTCGAGCATTTCGGCATCGTAATTTGAAACATTTGCTTCGAAAGATTTACCGGTAAATTTAAGATTTCCAATTTCAAGCTCACGAACATCAAAATGGTTGCCGTGCTCCTGAGGACGAACATAGTTTACATATTCCTTATCGGCACTTGATTCATAGCGACCCATAAGTGAGCCGTGGTGAGCATCGTTATAGCTTTCATAAGGACCAAAGCCGAAATACGAGAATTCTTTGTTTTCGGGGGTGAGGATAAACTCATAACCCATTCTGGGCAGCCAATGAACGTCCTTACGGATTTCACCGCCGAGCATAAAGCTGATTTCACCGTTTGCGTTTACACTAACATCCAACTTATAATTGAAATAGGGCATACGGGAAACACCCGAAAGAGCGCCGTCTACAACGATATGGTTTCCACTTAGTTTGCAGTCGTAAACCTTTGAGAAGTGGCGGTTAAGGTCTTCACCTTGCCAGATGTTATCGTTACCCCAGTAAACTCTTACATTTCTTTCGTTGTCAGTGGGAGCGCGCCAGGTTGTAAGCTTTGTAACGCCTGCGAGATTTTCTTTGCCGTCTACCTTGATAGAGGTAAAGTTTCCGTAATGTTTAGAGAAAACATATTCGAAGTTTTCACCCTTAATTGCTATTTCATACTCTTTTTCAATAAATTCGGGTGCAGCTGTGCAAACGGGCTCTGCTACCTTTTTTATAGCAACTTCGTGCTGGGTTCTTGCCCATTCCTTGCCGTCCTTATAAAGATAGCAGGTTACAAAAGCACCCAGTTTGCCTGTAAGAGCAGGTATTTCAAGAGCAATTTCGGTTTTAGCATGAGGCTCAAGGTCAAGGGTTAGTTTCTTTTCTTCAACCACTTCGCCGTCAAGCTCGGTTTTTATAACAAACTCATATTCACTTAAGTTTGTAAAATCAAGACGGTTTGTAACGGTTAAAATACCGTTTTCAAAAGCAGTTCTGATAGGCTGATATGCCGCTTTGACCTCATAGGAGCCTGCCTTTAATGAGCGGTCGGAGAATACCATTCCGTCACAGCAGAAGTTGCCGTCGTGGGTAAGTTCGCCCTCGAAATCGCCGCCGTATTTTTGTACGCCGTCAACAATAACAGTGTGGTCTGCCCATTCCCAAACACAACCACCTATAAGCTTGTCGTGTTTGTCGAACATTTCGTTATAGTCGTAAACATCTCCGGGGCCATTACCCATTGCATGAGAATACTCACAGAGGAATACAGGCATATTTATCTTGGGGTCGTTGGCAAAGCCCTCTATGCCATTGATGGAAGAATACATTCTTGAATATACGTCGGCATTTTCAATTACGCCTTTGCGGGAAGCATCTTCACAGTGAGCAAGTCTGCCATCGCCAAGGCCTCGGATATAATCTATCATGGCCTTATGGTTTGGACCGTGACCGCTTTCGTTACCTGTTGACCACATAACAATAGAAGGATTGTTACGGTCGCGCATTACAGCGCGCTCCATACGCTCTAAATGTTCCTTTTTCCAATCGGGCTTTGTGCAAGGCCATTCGGTGCTTTCTGCATCGTAAGCGTAAGGAATATCAGACCTTCTTCTTACTGCGCCGTGGGTTTCGATATCGGTTTCGAGAATAACATAAAAACCAAGGCGGTTGCAAAGACTTAAGAAATAAGGTGTTGGCGGATAGTGAGATGTGCGGATACAGTTAATGTTGAGTTCTTTCATTAAACGGAGTTCACTCTCTAACTCTTCATTTGTTTCGCACCAACCATTTGTGGGGTGGGTATCGTGATGGTTTACACCGTGAAGCTTAACAGAATTTCCGTTGATTAAGAGCTGATATGTTGGAGAAACCTCTATTTTGCAGAAACCTGTTTCAATATCGATAACTTCGCCGTCTTTTTCAAGTCTTACAGTATAAACATAGGGCTTTTCAGCATTCCATAAAACAGGATTTTCTACCTTGATTTCGGTCTTGTCGCCCTTGGCTGTGCCAATAACCTTTCCTTCCATATCAAGAAGGGTAACATCTGCTATGTCGCCTGCATCAACAGATACAACACCATCTTTTGATACAACGTGAACGTCTACAAGGTGGCCTTCGGGACGCTGTAAAATATAGGTATCGCGGAAGATACCGTTAAAACGGAAGAAGTCTTGGTCTTCAAGATAGCTTCCTACGCACCACTTAAGCACCTTAACTCTTATTGTGTTTTTACCCTCTTTTACAAAAGAAGTAATATCAAATTCCGCCTGGAGATGACTTCCCTGTGTGAAGCCCACATAAGCATCGTTTACATAAACGAAAGCGCATGAAGAAACACCTTCGAGAATGTAGTATACCTTGCCCCAGAGCTTATCAATTTCAAAATCGCGTTCATAAACACCGCAGGGGTTGTCATCGGGAACAAACGGAGGGTCGTAAGGGTAGGGATAGTTTATGTTGGTGTAGTTAGGGTTTTCGTAGCCGAGAGCCTGCCAACAGGAAGGCACGGGTACAGTGTCCCATTTTTCGATTTTTTCTGGAACATCAATATCACGTGAGAAATAAGCAAAACGCCATTCTCCGTTTAAAAGCATGTAATCACTTTTGCCCGCAGGGATATAATAGCTTCTTTGGGGCAAGCGGTTTTCACTTGTCATTAAAATATTTTCATAATTTCTCATAACCTATCTCTCCGTTCGGAAAAATTAACTTTATTTGAATAGGATTTCCTATTCACTGTGATTATACATTTGATTTTTAATATTTGTCAAGGAATTATACATAATTTTGTGCTATTTTAATATAAATTAAGAAATATCTGCTATTTTGAAAATAACTCTTCTATTTTTTGTAAAGATTTGGTATAATAAGTGTACATATAAACTTTTCAAGGTGCTTTTTATGAATGTTCAAATAGATGGGCTCAAAATCAACTATATAGACGAAGGTGAAGGCACCCCTGTTTTATTGCTTCACGGCTGGGGTTCTTCCAATATAGTTTACAATGGATTTATAAACACACTTAAATCACGTTGTCGTCTTGTTGCGCCCGATTTTCCCGGTTGTGGTACAAGTGATACCATGAATGAGCCCTGGGACTTGCAAAAATACTGTGACTTTGTTCTTAAATTTATGAATGCGGTTGGCCTTGAAAACCCTATAATGATGGGTCATTCCCACGGTGGACGTGTCACAATGTATATGGCTGCAACGGATATGGTAAATCCCCCCAAAATCGTGCTTTTAGATGCGGCGGGGCTTATCCCTAAAAAAAGCTTTAAGCAAAAATTCCGCGCTAAAAGTTTTAAGTCGATTAAAGCAGTTCTTACCTTGCCCGTAATTCGCAAATTTTCGGCTTCACTTTTAGATAAAGCCAGACGTCACTACGGCAGTGCTGACTACAACGCTGCGCCCGAAGTGCTCAGAAAAACCTTGGTTTCGCTTGTTAATACCGATATACGCGATGTTCTGCCGAATATTAAATGCCCCACACTTCTTATATGGGGCGAAAACGATACAGCTACTCCGCTTAGCGATGCTAAGATTATTGAAAGCCTTATTAACGATGCGGGGCTTTGCGTAATTAAAGGCACGGGACATTTTTCCTTTGTTGAGCGCCCCTTTGAGGCTAACGCCATTATAAACAGTTTTATTTAGAGGTTTTTTATGTTTTTAAATGTAATCGCGGTAGTTATTGCCGTTATTTCGGGATTTTTAGGGATTATAAGACAGTATCAGATGCTTCAGCAAAATTCTTATTTTGCTTCGCGTTATTTTGGTTGGCTTAAAGGCAACACACCTGTTCTATCCCTGTTTTTAAAAGGCTTTATTATCGTACTTGCGCTTCTTGCTGCTTTTTTGGGCGAAACTACCCTCAAAGAAAGTCTTACTCTCTTTGTAGCGGTTGCTCTTTATTTTGGTTGGCGCGCCGCCGCTCTTAATTCGGGCTCTATTAAAAAGCTTGTATTCACTGCAAGAATTAAAAGAATGCTTGTGTTTTCAACCCTTCTTCTTGTCGCTTTAGGCGTACTTGGACTTGTTTTCAAGGAAATTATATCGGTTGTTTTTTTGGTGCTTTTAGTACTTCTTTCCATTTTTCCCGAAGCGCTTTGTTTTATTTCCCTGTTTGCCCTTAAGCCCCTGGAAAAAATGATAGCAAATCACTATATAAACGATGCTAAAAAAATCTTATCTTCCATTCACGGCATAAAGGTTATCGGTATTACAGGTTCCTTTGGCAAGACAAGCACAAAGTATATTCTTTCCCGAATACTCAGTGAAAAATTTAATGTGCTTCACACTCCCGAAAGTTTTAATACTCCAATGGGTGTCGTCAGAACCATAAGAGAGAAAATGAAAGCCGATACAGAAATTTTTGTGTGTGAAATGGGCGCAAAAAATGTTGGGGACATTAAAGAAATCTGCGAGATAGTTCACCCTGACCATGCTCTTATCACCTCGGTCGGCGCACAGCATCTTGAAACCTTTAAAACCTTAGATAACGTTTATAAAACCAAGTTTGAGCTTTATGATGCGGTACATCAGAAAAAAGGTTTGGTTTTTGCAAACGGAGATAACAAGATAATTAGTGAAAATGCAAAGGAAGACGTTACCCTTTATTCTTTAAACAGTCAAACAAACTACCGCGCCGAAAATATTTCTTGTGGCAGAAACGGCGCCGCTTTTGATATTGTACTGGGTAATGAAAGAATTTCTGTTACAACCAAGCTTCTCGGACGTCACAACGTCCTTAATATAGTTGGCGCCGCTGCTTTGGCGTTTAATCTTGGGGTCGCACCCGATGATATTGCTTTTGCAATTTCCCGCCTTACCCCCACAGAACACCGCCTTGAAATGAAGGGTTCGGTAAAGGGGTCTTTATTAATTGATGATGCATATAATGCAAACCCCGAAGGTTGCATTGAAGCAGTAAATGTGCTTGGTTCCTTTGATGGTATGAAAAAGGTTATAATTACTCCCGGTCTTGTTGAACTCGGCGAAAAGGAATTTGAATGTAACAAGGCTTTAGGAAAAGCGGCTGCAAAGGTTTGTGACAAAATTATTTTTGTTGGCAAAAAGCGTAGCGAACCCTTAGTTGAGGGCGCAAAAGATGCGGGTTATAACCCCGACAATATGTATGTTGCATCCTCCTTTATGGAGGCTATGGAAATATACTCTGCATTTGCAGATGGAAATACCGTCGTTTTACTTGAAAATGACCTACCTGATAACTATTTGAAATAAGGTGTGAATGTTTATGAAAACTACCGTTGCTTTTATTTTTGGTTGCCGTTCGGTTGAACATGAGGTATCTATTATTTCGGCTGTTCAGGCTATGCGCGCCGTAAATAAAGAAAAATATGATATTGTGCCCATTTATGTTACCAAAAACGGCGAAATGTACACTAGCGAGAAGATGTTTGAAATCGAGCCCTTCCGCGACACCAAAGCTCTTATTGCTGATTCTGAGCCCGTAACAATGGTTAAATCGGGAAATGATGTTGTATTAAAATTTTTAAATAATAAAATGTTCTCCAAAAAGAAAGACATCGTTTTAAACGTCGCTTTCCCCGTTGTTCACGGAACAAACTGCGAGGACGGAACTCTTCAGGGATATCTTGAATTCTTAGGTCTTCCCTATGTAGGCTGTGACATTCTCTCAAGCGCAGTCGGTATGGATAAGGCTGTGTTCAAATATGTTATGAAAGAAGCCGGTTTGCCGGTTTTAGACTGCCTGTGTTTTTATGCCCGTGAATATGCAAAGCAAAGAGAAGAAATTATAGCAAAGGCTGAAAAAGAAATTGGCTATCCAATGATTGTAAAGCCTGTAAACCTTGGCTCTTCGGTCGGCATTTCAAAGGCAAATGATAAAAACGCTTTGTTTGACGCCATTGATTTAGCAGTTTCTTTCTCGGATAAGGTGCTTATCGAACACGCTGTTTCGGCTATCAGGGAAATCAACTGTTCGGTTGTCGGCGACCCCGATTCCTGCAGTGCGTCGGTTTGCGAAGAGCCCTTTATGAACGACGAAATTTTATCTTATGAAGATAAATATATGGCTAATTCTAAATCTTCGGGTAGTAAGGGTATGGCTTCTTTGATGAGAAAGATACCTGCCGATATTCCTGATAAAAAGAGCGAAGAAATAAGAGAACTTGCAAAAAAGGTATTTAAGGCTCTCGGTGCTTCGGGTGTTGTAAGAATTGACTTTATTATCGATACCGACACAGACAAGGCATATGTGAATGAAATCAATACCATTCCCGGTTCACTTTCCTTCTATTTATGGGAAGAGACAAATATGCCTTACAGCGAACTTTTAGATACACTTATTTCCCTCGCCTTCAGAAGGAACAGAAACCGCGAAAACCTTACCTTTACAATAGATACAAATATTTTGTCGGGTGTTTCTTTTGGCACTAAAGGTGCGAAAGGAAGTAAAATTTAATGGACAATAAAGAAAGACAAAAATACGGCACCATAACGGGTTTTGTAGGTATTTTTTGCAATCTGTTTTTGTTTCTCATAAAGCTGTTTGCGGGAATTGTTTCCTCTTCTATTTCAATTATTGCCGACGCCTTTAACAATTTGTCCGATATGGGCTCTTCCCTTGTTACAATGTTCGGTTTTCGTTTGGCGGCAAAACCTGCCGACCCCGACCACCCCTACGGTCACGGAAGATTTGAATATATTTCGGCTTTTATTGTTTCGGGGCTTATTTTTATGGTGGGTTTTGAGCTTCTTAAAAGCTCGTTTGATAAAATTATCAATCCCTCTCCGCTTGATTTGAGCATTATTTCAATAATTATACTTGCCGTATCGGTTGCAATTAAATTTTTAATGTTTATTTATAACAAAAAAATCGGCAAAAAGATAAAATCAGCCGCCATACTTGCAACCGCACAGGATTCGCTTAACGATGTTCTCACAACCTCAGCTATTCTTATATCTGTCATTATAATGATGACAACAAGTATAAATATAGATGCCTATGTCGGTCTTGTGATGTCCTTATATATTCTTTGGTCGGGTTATAAGACGGCTAAAGAAACAATAAATCCCTTGCTGGGCGAGCCAATTGACGAAGAAACAGCCAAAACTTTAGAGGCCGAAATTATGTGTTTTGACGGTTTCTTAGGAATTCACGACCTTTTGGCGCATAATTACGGTCCCGGACGTTGTTTTGCTTCGGTACACGTTGAAGTGCCTGCCGATACAAATATTGTTAAATGTCACGAACAGATTGACCTTTGCGAAAAAATGGTTTTTGAGAGAACAGGAATACTGCTTACAATACATATGGACCCTGTTGAAACCGATAACGAAAAGCTCAATATCGCAAAGACCGAAATTGCCGAAAAAATAAAGGACATTCATCCGAGTCTTACCATTCACGATTTCAGAATGACACCTAAAAGCGATGAAAGAACCAATCTTATTTTTGATGTTGTGTTGCCTGTTGATTTGGCAGATGAAAAAACTGCAGTCAGAAAAGCGATTGAAGCCATAGCAAAGGAAATTGATTCTACCTACCGCTGTGTTATAACCTTTGATTTTGACTATAGAATGACACCCGATAAGGGCAAATAGGCTTCAGCGAACAAATTGACAGATTTTATCAAAGTATGTATAATTAAATAAAGTATAAAATAATTATACTTGTATTTTAGAAAGGGTGATTTTATGCCGTATATAATTTTAGCAATTGTTATTTTAATTCTGGTATTTTGCCTTAAGGTTGTTCCCCAGGCAACCGAATATGTTATTGAACGTCTTGGTAAATACCAAAAAACCTGGGGCGCAGGACTTCACTTTTTAATTCCTATTATTGACCGTATTTCCAAAAAGGTTACCCTTAAAGAGCAGGTACTGGATTCTCCCCCACAGCCTGTTATTACAAAGGATAATGTTACAATGCAGATTGACACCGTTGTTTATTTCAAGGTGTTCGATGCAAAGCTTTTCACATACGGCGCGGTTAATCCTATAAGTGCGCTTTCAAACCTTACCGCTACTACTCTTCGTAATATTGTCGGTGAGCTTGAGCTTGATGACACCTTAACCTCACGCGATACAATCAACGGCAAAATGACCGAAATACTTGACTCGGCTACAGACCAATGGGGTATTAAGGTAAACCGTGTTGAACTTAAAAACATTATTCCTCCCTCTGAAATTCAAAATGCAATGGAAAAGCAGATGAAGGCTGAACGTGACCGCAGAGAGACTTTGCTTGAAGCACAGGGTCACAAGGCCGCTGTTATTACCAGTGCCGAAGGCGATAAACAGGCAATGATA
>JAZLEK010000069.1:0-5168 GCA_045615225.1 Acutalibacteraceae bacterium
GACTTAACAAGTGTAAGGACGAGCACAATAAGTTATCCTTAGAAATCGACAATCTTCTTGACAAATACCGCGATGACGGCAAAGACCCTAATCCCATTGCCAAAGGTATGAGCTGGATGAAAACAAATTTAAAACTTGCGACAGATGAATCGGATAAAACCATCGCTGACCTTATGACCGACGGTTGCAATATGGGGGTCAAGTCACTTAACCGCTATCTTAATCAGTATGAGGCGGCAGACGAGGTTTCAAAGGATATCTGCAAACGTCTTATAAATTTGGAAGAACGCCTTGCAATAGATATAAGAGATTTTCTTTAAAGAGCCGATTTTTCGGCTCTTTTTTAATAAATACTTTACTTTAGTAAAATTCTGCACTATAATAGTATAAATTAATTTTAGGAGTTTTTTTAATGAGTGAAAAAATGTGGGCAGGCCGCTTTAAAAAGCAGCTTGATGCCGAAGTTAACGATTTTAATTCGTCAATAAGGATTGACTGCCGTATGTACCGTTCAGATATCGGCGGTTCTATTGCCCATGCCGCTATGCTTGCTAAACAGGGCATAATCGGAAATGACGATGCAGAGAAAATTATAGAAGGTTTAAACTCTATTCTTGCCGACCTCGAATCGGGCGCTTTGGAGTTTGATATGAGCGCCGAAGATATACATATGTTTGTAGAAGCAGAGCTTACAAAAAGAATAGGGGACACGGGCAAAAAACTTCACACCGCCCGTAGCCGTAATGACCAGGTTGCTCTTGATATTCGTCTTCATCTGCGTGATGAAGGAAACGAAGTTGTTTCTCTTCTTAAAGAGTTAATTTCGGTTATCATCGATAACGCCGAAAAATACAAGGCAACCGTTATGCCGGGTTATACCCATCTTCAAAGAGCGCAACCTATCACCTTCGGTCATCATCTTATGGCTTATGCTCAGATGTTCCTTCGTGATATTTCAAGAATTGAAGACGCCACTGACCGAATGAATTATTCTCCCTTAGGTTCTTGCGCCCTCGCAGGCACAACCTATCCTACCGACCGTGTGGCTGTGGCAAATTCGCTTAATATGTCGGGAATTTGTGAGAACAGTCTTGACGGTGTTTCGGACCGAGATTTTGCGGTTGAACTGGCTTCTGCTATGTCGCTTGTTATGATGCATCTTTCCCGTTTCAGCGAAGAAATCATTCTTTGGTCCAGCTGGGAATTCAAATTTATCGAGCTCGACGATGCATATTCAACCGGTTCTTCCATAATGCCCCAAAAGAAAAACCCCGACATTGCCGAGCTTGTTCGCGGCAAAACAGGAAGAGTTTACGGTAATTTGGTGACACTTCTTACAATGCTCAAGGGTCTGCCCCTTGCTTACAATAAAGATATGCAGGAAGACAAAGAGGCAATTTTCGATTCTATTGATACCGTAAAGCAGTGTGTATCAATATTTACACCAATGCTTGCTACAATGACTGTAATTGAAAAGAATATGAAGGATGCCGCAGCAAAGGGCTTTATCAACGCAACCGACGTTGCCGATTATTTAACCAAAAAAGGAGTCCCCTTCAGAACAGCCTATAAAATTTCGGGCACCCTCGTTGCTTATTGCATAGATAAAAATACCGTTCTCGAAAACCTTACCCTTGCAGAATTTAAAGAATACAGCGATGTGTTCGAGGAAGATATTTATGATGCAATTAACCTCGAAAATTGCACCTTCAGAAGAAACTCTCAGGGCGGTACGGCGGTAGAATCTGTCGAAGCCCAAATAAAATCGGTAAAATCAAAACTTTAAAAAAACAACCCAACTTAACGTTGGGTTGTTTTTTATTTTTCTATGCCTTTAACCGCTTTATCAATAATATATGCAACAAAGGACGCAAAGCCGTGGTCACGGGAACCAAGACCCTCTTTGTATTCCCAAAGGGTGCCGGTTGTTTTTGCCATATTATAGAAAAAGTCTTTAATATCGCCAAGCAACAAGTCATACATTTCCATATTAAGCAACACTAACATTCTGAGATAAAAACCTATGAAAGCGTTAATGGGGGTATATTCTTCTTTAAAATCTTTAAAACCATTTTCAATATGATTTTTCAGCGCAGAATATTTTGGGTCATTTAAATCGGTTTTTCCGAACAAAACAGCATAATACTGACAGGTTTCTGAAATATTGCCGGTGTTTCTTAAAACGCCGTTATCACGTACAGCATTGTCGGTAAACACCTCGCCGTCAAATGACATTTCGGCAGTTTTTATTCTTACGCGCTCAGCCTTTTTCTTATATTCAACATTCCCGTAAAGTCGGTAAACTGCATCAAGAACCTCTGCGTATAAAAAGTTAGTCGGATAATTGACATCCTGCGTCCACTCATTAGCCTTAGACCACTCAACAAAATTCCATTCGGGCAGTTTTTCAAGAAGACCATCATTGTTTTCGTATTTCGAAAGGAAATCTACAATTCCTGAAACACTGTTTTTGAAAAGCTCTTTGTCGGTGTCGGGCGCTCTGTGGTTGCAAAACTCTTCAACCTCTAAAACATACCACATATTCCATTGGGGGATAAATCTGCCCTCTTTGGGTACGTTTGAGGGATAGCACATAGGAAGTACACCGTCGGGAAGTTCGCCTTTATTTTCATAAAGACGGTAATTTTCCAAAAATGCCTTTTCAATTTCACTTTTTCCCGTCAAAAAATATTCTGTTTTTGCCGTAAAATAACTGTCGCAAAGCCAACCGGCGCGCTCTCTTGAGGGACAGTCGGTATAAAGGTCAACCGCGTTGTGCGCGAAGGTTCTTACCGCCGCATTATAAATGGTGTTAAGCTTTTCGTCATAGTTTGGCAAAGCTATGTTGTTGGTATCAAATTCGTATCTTTTTAAACCAACGTCTGAAAGCTCAATTTCTCCCGACTTTACAAACACCGCAAGATATCTTAACGCGTACACATCAAAACTTTCGATATCAAATTCGCCTTCGGGCATAATGTATTCCAGAACGTTTTCACAGTCAATTTTCCCAAACTCAAAAACATCAGAGGTCAGATATTCCGAAAATGCAAGAACAATATCGCTCTTTTTCTTTGCTTTTGCAAAAAACTTTATAAACCCTACCTCGATTTTTTCAAGGTCAATTATCAGATATTCGCTTTGATGTAAAGTTTTGGGCAATTCTCCACCTGTAAAGGCTTTTGTCTGATTTAACGATTTAACAAAGATGAAAGGGGAGTAATCCAGACTGTCTTCGTCAAAAAATCCCCAAGATTCAGCGTTGCCGCCATCAAATTTCCAAGCCGAGGTATTTGCATTGGCATTAAACTCAAAGCAACCACCAGATAAAATCTTGTTTGTGCTGATTTCATTATAAGACGGGTAGGGAACGCCGCGTTCTAACCAAGTGGGGGAAGAAACCTCGGTAAGTTGGATTTCGGTTTTGCCCAAATTAAAATCTCTTACCTCCGTAAAACAGCGCTGACCTGAAAAACGACGTGTTTTTTGTATATATTCGTTTAGGGTATAAGCCTTAAAATCTTTGCCGGTATATAAAATTACATCTTCATCTCGCGTAATTTCGCAAATGACAAACGAAGGTTGTTTTGGCGTGTAATATGATGAACAGTTATAACCTATAACTTCAATTCTTATTTGGTTTTCATCTCCGTTATCATATGGAGTCAGCTCAAAGCAGTCAACTCTGGCGTATCCCTTTGCCGTTCTTGCAGGTCCAAAGCCAACAAAAACATCGTTGACATACAGCTTGTAAAATGAAGATGCCGTTATTTTTATAATACACCCATCAAGAGAAGAAACACTTTCTTTGAGCATAATATATGTATTCATTTTATCAGATAAATTTTCAGCGTAAACGGGAACAGCTTTTTTAAACATAAAAACTCCTTTCAAAGTTTTATGACTGCAAGGTCTTAAAGGTGTAAAATTCTCCTTTTTTGTTCATAAGTTCATCGTAGGTTCCAAACTCAACACACTGTCCGTTTTTAATTACCGCAATTTTATCGGCATTTTTAATTGTAGACAGTCTGTGGGCAACAATAAAGGTAGTTTTCTTTTTTGTAAGGTTGTTTATAGCGTTTTGAATCTCTTTTTCAGATACGGTATCAAGAGCGCTGGTTGCCTCGTCAAAGATAATGACATCTGGGTTTCTGATAATTGCTCGTGCAATAGAAATTCTCTGTCTTTGTCCGCCCGAAAGCTTATCTCCGTGCTCGCCAATATTCGTATCGAGTCCGTTGGGGAGCTTATCAATAACGCTTTCAAGATTTGCCGCCTTAATGGCCGCTTTCAGTTTAGCTTCGCTAACATTGGTTTTCCCGTATGTAATATTATCTCTTATGGTGCCACTGAAAAGAATGGTGTTTTGCGGAACAACGGCAAGGTGTTGTCTGTAAGAGCGCATATCTATATCACTTGCAGAAATACCATCAATTAAAAGTTCTCCGCCGTTTGGTTTAAAGAAACCGATTGCCATATTAACTATAGTTGTTTTTCCCGAACCTGATTCGCCCACGAGAGCAATAGTTTCGCCCGCCTCGACTGTAAGGTTCAGTCCTCTTAAAATAGGACGTTCATCATCGGAATAATGAAAATTGACATCTTTAAATTCGAATTTGCCTGTAAGCTTTTTGAATTTTTGTTTGCCTTTATAGTCCTCAACATCATAGGATGATAAAATTTCACCAATCGAATAAACACTTTCTGTACCTTTAGTAATAATTGGCAGAAGAGCAACAATACCCGACACTTTGGCAACGAGGGCTGCAAAGTATGTTTGGTAAAGAGCAATATCCCCCACCTCAATTTCACCGTTTATCGCAAGAATTACCGAGAAAACCAAACATATAACCTGAAAAGCGTTGAAAATTACCCAACTTATAGAGCCAAAAAGCGACTGAATAACATCGAGCTTATATCCGCTTTTGGCAACTGATGTAACCTGGTCGGTCATCTTGTGAATTTCGTCATCCTCAAGCGCATGGGCTCGGGTTATGGGAACAAGCTCTACCATATCCATAACCTTTGAAGAGGTGTTTTCCATTTCCTTTCTGAATTCGCGGTTGCGTTTTTGCATAGTTTTACGGAAGGGGAGCATAGTAAATACAGCTATTGGTATTGTAATAAGAAAAATCAAAAACACTGTAAAACTTTTCGATATTACAACA
>JAZLEK010000070.1:0-7692 GCA_045615225.1 Acutalibacteraceae bacterium
CATTGCGCCGGCCAGAGCGGAAATGTCACCGTCGTTGGCAACGAGGATGGGGATGTTGGGGTCAATCTCAGCGGCGGCGCGGTCATAGATGGTCTTGACCTTGTCCCAGTTGGAGCGGGGAACCTTGATGAACAGGGAAGCTACCATGGGAGCGTTGCCGATAAAGTCGCCTGCGGAGGAAACGCCGATAGCGTCAACTCTGGGCATATGGGAAGCGGCAGTCTTCATAGCGTTGAGAATGCCTTCGTAGTGATAGCTGGGATCGGAGTTGATCTTGGGGAACCAAACAACTTCTTCGGAGTAAACTGCTTCGCCGTCGATAACAGCGGAAACCTTACGGTCACTTCCGCCTGCGTCAAAACCGATACGGCAGCCTTCGAGATGTCTGCCAACGGGAGCGGGAGAGTTATAATCTACGGGAGCGTCTGCGATATCGCGGAGCTCTACTTCGAATTCGGTCTCATATACGCGAGCCATAAAGCCGTTATCAAAATCACGGGAGCCGCCCTTTGCGTAAGCAGCCTTGATGTTTTCGCCAACAACCTTGGATCCTGCGATAATGATCTTATAACCGCCGGCTACCCAGAGAAGGCTCTTTACAAGACGGTCAACAAAATTGATGTTTTCTTCGTCTTTGCCGATTCCATCAGGGTAAATTCTGGTTTTATAAGTGGTGATATAACCCTTGTTTCTCTGAATACCGATTACGATATCCTGACCGTTTTCCTTGGTTGCTTCGCGCATTTCGCGGCAAAGGAGAGAAAGGGGCTGGAACTGGGGATCAAGAACAGCATTTACTTTAAGCTTCATATCTTACTGTGCCTCCGATAATAGTTTTTTCTACGTTAAATTCGTTGTCGGTAATAATAATGTCCGCATCCTTGCCGATATCGAGAGAGCCCTTGGTTGCGCCCATGCCGATAGCGTTTGCGGGGTTGAGAGATGCGCAGTTTACGCAATACCAAAGAGGAAGATCGGTGGTGGTATATACGTTCCAAACGCCCTTGTTCATCTTAAGGATACTGCCTGCGATAGTGCCGTCAAGCAGTCTGCATTCGATACCCTTGGAAACGAAAGCGGTGCCGCCGAGAGTGTACTGACCTTCAGGAAGTCCGCCTGCGGGGAGACAGTCGGTGATAAAGCAGAGCTTTCTTTGCTTTACCTTCCACAGTAAATCATAGAAGCATTTATCAACATGGAAGGTATCTACGATAAGCTCAACGCTTACATCTGAATTAAGGGCCGCAGTTACAACGCCCGGCGCTCTATGAGCAAGAGGTGTCATAGCGTTGAAAAGGTGTGTTACATGCTTAACTCCTGCATTTACACTTGCCATTGCGGTACTGTAATCGGCAGAGGTGTGTCCCATAGAAACAACTACATCGGTATCGCGGCAAATTTCACGGATTGCGGCGAAATCGTTTTCATCGGTTTCGGGCGCAAGGGTGATTGTTTTAATAATATCGGCATATTCCTTAACGAAAGCCGCATCGGGTTTAAGTATGTATTTAGCATCTTGAGCGCCTTTTTTGCTTTCGCTAATGAAGGGTCCTTCTGCATGACAGCCTAAAATTTCGCTGCCTTCCCAATTTTTACTTTCTTCCTTAAGGCTACGGCAAACTTCAAGCGCTTTCTTTATTACCTTCATATCTACCGTCATTGTGGTAGGAAGATAACCTGTTACGCCGTTTTTAACAATACCTGCAGAAATGGTTCTGATGCTTTCCTCTTCGCCGTCACAAACGTCTTTTCCAAGGTAGCCGTGAATATGCATATCGATAAGTCCGGGCGAAACATAACCGCCATTTGCATCAATAACTTCGGCATTTGCAGGAACATTATCGTTTGGAACAATTCCTTCGATAACACCCGAATAGAGTAAGGCACAGCCCTCTACTATGCGGTCTTTCAAAATAATTTTACCGTTTATAATAGCTTTCATATTATCCCCCCAAGCTGTATTTTACTTAAGTTAAATGTTTTTAACAATTTCTTTCATCTTATCCCACTTGCTTTCCATATCGGCAACAAGCTTAAACTGGGTATGACAACGGTCGAGGTTGTGGTCTTCATATTTTGTTTTGAAATATGTATCGCCTTCGAGATAGTCGGTTAAGAAGCGCATACCGCATTCGATAGTCATCATCTTAGCGCCTTCGGGCATGAGTAAAACTTCATCTTTTGTGAGAAGACCGCCACAACCCTTGATAAAGCCTTTTGCATAGGTTTCGAAAAGGGTTATATCCATTTCTACTTTGGAAAGGTCTTTTTCGTCTTCAGCAGCGGTGGAAGCGCCGAAACGGATAGAATCGCCGAAGTCGTTAACCGAAAAGCCGGGCATTATTGTATCGAGGTCAATAACGCAAAGTGCTGTACGGGTTTCGAGGTCGAGCATAACGTTGTTGATTTTGGTATCGTTATGGGTAACGCGAAGAGGAAGCTTGCCCTCTTTGTTGTTATCGAAAAGAACAGAATAGAAATCTGCTCTGTCTTTTACGAACTTGATTTCTTCAGCAACGGATGCCGCTCTGCCGCAAACGTCCTTTTCAACCGCCTCTAAGAACTTTCTGTAGCGGTCGGGTGTGTTATGGAAATCGGGAATGGTTTCATAAAGCTTTTCAACAGGGAAATCGTTAAGAAGCTTTTGGAATTCGCCGAAAGCAATTGCCGACTGATAAAAATCTGCGGTAGTTTCGGGCAAATCTAAGCTGAGTGAGCTTTCTACGAAATCGTAAAGTCTCCAATATCTGCCATCAGCATCTTTATAGAAAGCGTTGCCGTCCTTTGTTTTAACAAGATTTAAAACTCTTCTTTCGTCGTCGGTTTGGGTTTTTAAGAAAGAAGTTACAAGAGAAATATTGTGCATTACCTCTTCAGGCTTTTTAAATACGTTTGAATTGATAGATTGTAGAATAAAGCGCTTTGTGTCGCCTGTTACAAGAAAAGTGTCGTTAATGTGACCGTTTCCGTAAGGCGCACAGCCGATTACTGTTACGTCCGTATCAAAGTTTGAAAACGCATTTAAGGTTTTTTCGATACTTATGATTCGCATAAAATACCCCCAATTTTTATTTCTGCTTTTATTTTACATATAATTGCGATATTTTTCTATAAAAAATACTGTATTTTATAGAAAAATATGATACAATTATCATAAAATATAGAAAGCGAGGGAAAACTATGCAAAATTCACTAGAAATTAATAATATATTGCGCGAATTTTATAAAATATCGGGATTCCGTATTTCAATACACGATACCGAGTTCAATGAAATATACGCCTACCCTCAAAAGCTTTCCCCCTATTGCGCTATGATTCAAAGCAACCCCATTTGTAAAAAGGAATGCGTTAAAAACGACAGAGTTTCTTTCCAAAAGGTAAAAGCAACAGGTGAAATTGTTGTTTGCCGTTGCGCACACGGCTTATATGAAGCGGTTGCGCCCATTTATCATTACGGCATACTGTCGGGCTTTTTAATGATGGGTCAGGTTTGTGACGATAAAAACAACTATTCCGATTTGCTTACCCATTCTCTTTCAAAGGTTACAAGCGATGAGCAAAATATTTCCGAGCTTTTTGACAGTATAAAAGAAGTTCCTAAAGCACTTTTCGATTCATACATACTTATAATGCGCGTTATAGCCGAATATGTAACCCAGACCAACCGTTTGTTTTTCGGCCAAGGAAATCAGGCACAGCTTATTATGAAATACATAAAGCAAAATTTTGCTTCGAAAATTACCCTTGATATTTTGGCAGAAAAGTTCTCCTGCAGTCAGTCTATGCTTGTTAAGTGCTTTAAAAAAGAATATGACACGACCATTATGAACGCGCTTATGGATATAAGACTAAAAAAAGCGGCAGAACACCTTAAAAACGGCAGAATGTCTGTTAAAGAAATTGCCGCAGAATGCGGTTTTGCAGAACAGAATTATTTTTCCAAAGCTTTTTCAAAAAAATACGGTTGTTCCCCAAGCGAATACAGAAAAATTAAAAACTGAAAAAAGTCCCGAAAGGGACTTTTTTAATTGCCGCCAGGTCCGTCTCTGCGTTCTCTGGTATCGTTAACGTTTATTTTTCCTATGATATCTCCCGGTTTCATAGGCTTACGGTCAATTTTTATTTCGGGTTCGGGTCTTTTGTCAGTTTTTTTATCTTCGTTCATAAATACACCTCCTTTCTTTATTTATAAATCGGGATGTTCGGATAACGTTTTCAGCCTTTTCCATCTTAAATCGACTTCCTGCTGAATTCGGTCAAGTATTTCGCTATGGTTTTCCTTACATAAGTGCTTTGTTCTTCCCATCATTTTAAGCCAGTCGGCAACGGGAATTTTTTTGTTTCGCGCTTCGGGGTCAAATGATATTGTTGTTTTTCCCCTTTCAACCTCGTAAAGCGGAAAATAGCAACTATTTACAGCGGCGGCAATAACCTTGCGTTCGGTGTTGGGTTTATCTCCCCAGTTAAGCGGACAAGCCGAGAGACACTTAATATAAGCCGTTCCGTAATTTTTAGCGTAATACTGCGCCTTTGCCGCCTTTTTAATAAAATCGTTCGGCTCGCTTTCGGCGGCGGTTGCAACATAAGGCATACCTGTTGCCGCCATAATGCGCGGCATATCCTTATTGAAAAAGCCTTTACCCCACTGCTTTTCGCCAAGGTGCGAGGTTGCGCTTTTTGCCCCCATTGGCGTAGAATAGGAAAGCTGATAACCGGTATTCATATAACCGCCGTTATCATATTCAAAGATAATTACGGGGTCGTTTCTGAGGGCGGTGCCGAGCGCAGAACCCATACCTATATCCATGCCTCCGTCACCGCTTACCATAACAAAGGTGATATCCCCTTTTTCGAGTTCACCGCGTTCCTGCATTTTATGGTACATTTTAGAAAGTCCCGCCAAGGTTGCGGCGCCGTTTTGAAAAAGATTGTGCACATAAGGAACCTTAAATGAAGTTTTGGGATAGCCTGTTGTTACGACCATACCGCAACCCGTCTGAAACAGAAGCACAACATTACCCTCAATGCCGCGAAGAAGCAGATTAACGTTGACGGGTATGCCGCAACCGGGGCAAGCACCGTGACCCGAAGCGAGTCTTTTCGGGCGAGCGGTTGTGTCGCGAACCGTGGCGCCCCCTACCGTTATTATACCGTTTTCTTCTATACAGTTAACAAGGCTTGGGTTTTGTTCTTCTGTAACGGGCTTAAAATAAGGCTTAGGTTCGAAATCGGTGTCGCCCGGATAGACACCTATATAATCGAAGTCAGGCAAATTTTCTTTATAACAGGACTTGAAAAGTTCTATCGCATCTTCTTCAAAAAAATCTCTTCCGCCAAGACCGTATATTCGGCTGATAACCTTAGAGGTTAATCCCTTTTGCTGAAGCGCGGCGCGTATTTCAAGCGACATATTGCCTCCGCCCGCTCCATAACTGTCCTGTCGGTCGGCTATGATAATTGTTTTTGCATTTTTGCATAAATCGGCAACTTCTTCTATGGGAAAAGGTCTTAAAACACCGAGTGTAAACACGCCGACCTTTTTCCCCTCTGCCCTTAGTTTATTGGCCGCCGATTTAGCCGTAAGATAAGCCGAGCCAAGCACAAAAAGCAAAACCTCGGCATCGTCAGAATTATATGATTTCACCTTATTAAGCTTTCTGCCCGAAAGCTGCTCATATTCACCGAAGACCTGAGGAATAACTTCGCGCGCTTTTTCCATCGCTAAATGAAGCTGATATTTATTGTTCATTAAATCGGGCTCGTTCATATACGAGCCTATAGTTACCGGCTTTTCGGGGTTAAGGGCAGTGTTTTCTGTGTTTATTGGGCCAATAAATTCTTGTACCGTTTGATCGTTTGAAAAGACATAGCAGTTTCGCTTTTGGTGGCTTGTGAAAAAACCATCGAATGCAACTATAACGGGCAGCCTTAAGAGTTCGGCAATTTTAACGGCGCAAATATTTAAATCATAAACCTCTTGGGGCGAATCGGCAAACAAGATTACCCAACCCGTATTAAGCGTATACATAACATCACTGTGGTCGCCTTTTATTGAAAGCGGCCCCGACACTGTGCGACAAGCAATATTAAGCACCATTGGAAGCCGTGTTCCCGACTGTACCGGGAGCTGTTCGAGTGCATATAAAAGTCCGTTGGCAGAGGTTGCGTTAAAAACTCTGCCTCCGCCCGCGGAAGCTCCGTAACAGATACCCGCGGCGCTGTGTTCTCCTTCGGCAGGTATTAAGGCAATAGAGTGCTCACCGTCCGCACCCATTTGGTCTAAATATTCGGCAATTTGAGTCGATGGGGTGATGGGGTAATAACCCATAACATGATAGTTTATCTGTTTGGCGGCATAGGCCGCAAGTTCGTTTCCGCTTTCAAATAATAGGGTTTGTTTTGCTTTTTCCATATTACATAAGCCCTCCGTCTACACGTTTTTCGTCCAAATATGATTCCCCTGTTATCCACGGGTCTGCGCCTGCGAGCTCATAATCAAGGTTTTCAGTTACAAGGTCTTTGTTTCTTACAAACCATTTTTTATCAGGATGCTCGTTTTCTTTTCCCGTTACCAAAGCACCTGTCGGACAAACATCGACACACCTTAAACAGCCTTTACAATGGTGATAGTCGAGTCCCCTGTTTATCATCGTCGGTTTGCCGCGGTATTTACCCTTTAAAAATTGGAATACCATATCGGGACAGGTTGTATCGCAAAGTCCGCAATGAATACATTTTTCGGGAAGAAAGAGGGGTATATACCCCTCTCTCGAAGGTGATAAATCGTTAGAAATCGTGCTTCCAAAATGGGTGTTAACGCCGCCTATCGGCGCGTTTTGGTAACCCCATTTGCTTTTAATTTCGTTATATTCAACCTTGTCATAGCGCCCGTCAACTTCAAACTTTTTGTTTGTTACATTGTTGTATCCTAAGTCAATACCGTTAAGGTTACTCTCGAGCATAGCGGGATATTTCTTCCCCAAGGTGTTTTTAACAATTTCTTTTACGGCGTCAAGCGGAATAAAGCCCGAAGCCTTTGCAGCCGCGCCTAAAATTACCATATTTATTCGGCTTTTGCTCTGCAAGGCTAATTCCAAAGCGTTTACGCAAAACACATTTCCTGCATAAAGCTTTAAATCTTCGCGAATTTCTTCGGGCGTCAAATCGGTATTAATAACTAGCGTTGAGTTTTCATCAACACCCGCCGTTACGGGTAAGGTTTTTGAAAGGGCGTGATGAAAAAGAACCAAAAGGTGCGGTTTTTCGACAGGACTGTTGTGCAGAATTTCGCGGTCAGCCGAGCACCACCGCACATAAGATTTTACGGGGGAGCCTCTCTTTTCTGAGCCGTAGCTTGAAAACGCCGCCGCGTTAAAATTTAAATATGCCGCGCCAAGCTCTCCAAGCAGTTTACCGCAAAGATTTGCCCCAAGCCCGCCAATGCTTTCAAGCCTCATTTCATAACATCCGTTTTCATTTACCCTCGGCAGAACTACCGAATATGTTTGCCGATTATTAATTTTTTCAGATTCCTGTGCCATACTAATCTCCTTATTTTTTTAATATTATTGGCACTAAATCTGTTTAATATGTGAATTTTGGAAAGTATTGTTTATTAACAAAAACAGAAGTCTACCCTAATGGATAAACTTCTGTTTTGGCAGCGGCGGAAGGAGTCGACCGTCTGCTTC
>JAZLEK010000071.1:0-26118 GCA_045615225.1 Acutalibacteraceae bacterium
CGTCAATAAGTGCCATCACTTCATCAAGACTTCCCTTGATTGGTGCGGTGTCATGGCAAAACTGAAACAGATCGGACGATTCCCAATTCATAAGATCATCTTTGCCGGAAAGAAAACCGCAAATTAATTCTCTGTGCGAAAAAGAATCCAACATTGCGTTGTAGGTTTTGATATCCGAAGCAGACAATTCATCCAGAATGACAACAATATCAATGTCGCTATTTTCGGTTGCTTCGCCACGACCGTAACTGCCTTGCAAACCAACAAACCATACCCGTGCTCCAAACGTATTATTTAAGGTTTGCAAGAAGTTTTGTATCCAAACATTAATATCTAACATCTTTTTGACCTCGTCAATTTTTTGTTCTTAGACATATTATATCATAAAAGCTTTAATTTTTCCACCTAACACTATTTAGAATTTAGTTCAAACCCTCCCCGAAAGCAGTTTTAGTTGGAGAATATCTATGAAAATCAACTATGAAAATTCGCATAGAAAAAGTCCGAAACCGTTATGGTTTCGGACTTTTCTGCCCCGATATCTAAATCAGTGCTAAACAATTCGACAAATTGGAATTGGTCGTTCCGTCAAACCAGATGGTCTTCAGTAATCGTTTCTACGGCAATCTCCAATCTGCGCTTGTACCCACCATTTATAATTCGTTAACCTTCAGTTCCAAAACATCAGGTCTCGAATAATGACCCACCGCATCATGTTCCATTTTGCAGGACGCGGGAAGATTCATATCAAGTTCTGCGTAAATGATCGTCTCCTTATCCCAAACCGGCTCGGTTACATAATGGCCATAGGGATCTACGATGCAGCTTCCACCACGGCACACCATTTCCGGCAGATGAGAAATCGCATCCGCTTCATTAAGATTAGATGGATAAGAGGTTTTCCTTACAATCATATCTGCATTGATAAAATAACACTTGCCCTCAATAGCAATGTGCTGGATTGTCGCCTGCCATTCGGGATTATCGTTTGTGTTTGGCGAAATATAAATGGTAATACCCTTTTGATAGAGCGCAACCCGTGCAAGTGGCATATAGCTTTCCCAGCAGATCAAACTGCCAATGGGTCCCCACGGCGTTTGTGTAACCGGGAAATAACCCTTATTAGCATCGCCCCAAACCATTCGTTCAGATCCTGTCGGCTTGAGTTTTCGATGCACCTGATATGTGCCATCCGGTTCAAAAATAACATTGCTGTTGTAAAGCGTCCCACTAAATTCATCGCGTTCCGAAAAACCGAGGCTGACATATGCATTTGCTTTTTTTGCGGCGTCGGCAAGTACCTGAAATTCTGCATCACCCACGACAACAGAAGCATCATAATAGCGTTTCCAATCGGAGCGCCCAGCTTCTGTTCGTTTTCCCATGCAGAAACCAAAATTCATTCCAATTGGATAGCCGGGGATAAAAAGCTCCGGAAAAACAATTAAATCTACTTTTTTAGATGCAATTTCTTCGATGTGTTTAAGTACTTTTGCAAGAGATGCTTTTTTATCAAACAGGATAGGCTCCGCTTGTACCAATGCAATTTTGCAGATAGAATTGATGTCCTTCATGATGGTATTCTCCTCAAATTCTTGTTTATCGAATTGATTATATCATAAAATTTTAAACTTTTCTACTAGTATTGTTTTAAGAATTAGTTCAAGTCCTCCCCGAAAGCCGTTTTGGGCGGAGGATATATACCCGGTTTCACTTGAAAAAAATGGGATAAAAAACCCAGTAACCATTGTGGTTACTGGGCTCGCATTGTTGGTTGCGGGAGCCGGAGCCCAACTAACAACCTTCGGGCCTCTATGTACGCCATTTGCGACAATGTCGCAACATCGTTTTTGCCGAAGGCAAAACATCGTTGATGTAAAGCATCACATCATTTATGGCTGTAGCCATAACATCGTTTTGTGTCCGCAAGCGGAACCTGTCGGTCAAATGATGTTTGCGGTTTCACCGCAAAACGATGTTGTGCCCTTACGGACACAAACACAAAAAGAAAGACACGATGAAAATCGTGTCTTTCTTTTTGGGTATTTTGAACTTAATGGCACGAATAAAATGTGCCTGAAAACCTAAAATTATTTAAAACAACTTACTATGATTTTAACTATAGCAACAATAGCTGTAACAATAATCAACGACCATTTAGTTTCCCAAATAAAGCCTTCAGCAAATTCATCTTTTTTGTGTTTTATATGCGAGTCAATAATAATTGGAACATACAACGGAACAAACAACAAACAATTTTCAATTTTCAAAAAATCAGGATTATAAATAATTATAACCACAAGTAAAAAAACAAGATAAAAGTATGAAATTGTTGGCCAAATATTAGATTTGTTAAAGTTCACAAAATCACCGCCTTGGGTTTATTATAGCATCAAAACGGCGAAGCCGCAATACTTCTTCACTATTCACTATTACTTCTTACTTTCCAAAAATCCCGTTTATTATTTTTAGTGAAAAGTGAAGAATGAAAAGTGAAAAAGTAAAATCCCGCCCACTTTCGTGAACGGGATTTTTGGAGCTGCTAACCAGATTCGAACTGGTGACCTCATCCTTACCAAGGATGTGCTCTACCACCTGAGCCATAGCAGCATATTAAAATTTGCTTTTCGACAGCGTTAATCATTATAAAATAAACTTGTTTTTTTGTCAAGTCTTTTTTTAATAATGTATAATATTTTCAAATTCGTTAATAATATCATCAAAAGGAGTTGATAAAATGCTTGATAAAATCTGTTTAATCTTATCCATACTTGGCTCAATTAACTGGGGCCTTGTCGGCATCTTCCAGTT
Source organism: Acutalibacteraceae bacterium (assembly GCA_045615225.1). Classification (GTDB taxonomy): domain Bacteria; phylum Bacillota; class Clostridia; order Oscillospirales; family Acutalibacteraceae; genus SFWF01. Next base: position 2,812 of record JAZLEK010000071.1, read on the forward strand.
TGACTTAGTAGCCTGGCTGTTCGGCGGACAGGATGCACTTGTTAGCAGAATTATCTATTCTGTTATTGCCCTTGCAGGAATTTGGTGTATCTCACTTCTCTTCAGAGATAACGGACGTATTCACGAATAGTTTTAACGGGTGGGCCAACAAACCCACCCGTACATATTTTTTAGAACTCTGTTTCAACTGTTATTTTGTCATTTTCAATTTTAAAGGTAATATCTCCCGATTTGTCGGTGCGGTAAATTTTAGCGCCAACGCTTTCAAGATTTTCCGTAACCTCGGAGTGTGGGTGGCCGTATGAATTTGAAGCGCCGACCGAGAAAACAGCAAACTCGGGTGATGCCGCATTTATAAATTCTTTGGAATTTGAATTTCGGCTGCCGTGATGAGCCGCTTTATAGACATCACAGTCAATATTTATTTTGTCGGCAAGAATTTGTTTTTCAACAGAGCTGCCCGCGTCCCCCGTAAACAGAAATTTCTTTGTGAATATTTCTGCCATTAAAACCACAGATTTATCGTTTGAGTTTTCGGCGTCGCGGTTATATGCTAAAACTGTGATTTCAAAATCACCGATATTTACAACCGTTCCAAGCTTTACGGAATAAATTTCTGTTTCAGACTCTTCGAGCGCATACTGAAAATTTGTAAAACTATTATCGCTTCGGTCATCGAGTTCGGGCAAAACGGCATATTTAGTTTCTATTGCGCCGACCGTTTTAGAGCCTCCACCGACATGGTCGGTATCGTAATGGGAAAGAAAGACACAGTCGAGTCGTTTTACGCCGTAAGACCTTAAAGAATTTAAAAGCTCGCTTCCAAAATCGCTTTGATTTCCAAAGTCGATAAGAGCATTATAGCCGTTACTGCTTATAAGTATGCTATCGCCCTGTCCGACGTCAATAAACCGAACAAAATCTTCTTCGGTTTGAGATATCTTTTTACCGCTTACAAAGGAAAAAATATCGCTCCAAGAGGGAACTTCAAAACTTTCGGAAAATGTTATCATCACAATTATTGCGACAAGGCACAAAACACAGCCAACAAGCAGACGAAGATAAAAGGAACGGGAATGTTTTTTCACTTATTCTTCCCTCGCCTTTTGTTCAAGAAGCTGTTCCGTTGTTATAAGAACTTCACGAGGTTTCGCTCCGTTATAGGGGCCGATAATTCCCATATCTGCCATTGTATCCATAATTCTTGCGGCTCTTGCATAGCCGAGCTTTAATTTTCTTTGAAGCATAGAGGTTGAAGCCTGTCCGCTTTCCACAACAAATTCTATTGCAGATTTGAGCATTGGGTCTTCATCACCGTCTTCGTCGGAAGGGGTGTTAACACTTCCCTTATCCTTGTTGCCTGCGATTACGCGGTTTTCAATATCCTCCATAATGCTTTGGTCATATTCGGTAGTATGGCGACCCTTAACAAAATCAACCACCGCTTCGACCTCGTCGTCACTTACGAAACAGCCTTGAATTCGTGAAGGTTTGGTTGAACCGATAGGACTAAAGAGCATATCTCCGCGGCCGAGAAGCTTTTCGGCACCTGCGTTATCGAGGATTGTTCGGCTGTCAATTTGAGAAGAAACAGCAAAAGCAATACGCGAGGGAATGTTCGCCTTGATAACGCCCGTTACAACATCAACAGAGGGACGCTGAGTAGCGATTATAAGGTGCATACCTGCAGCGCGCGCCTTTGCGGCAATTCGGTTGATAGAATCTTCAACCTCTTTGGGTGCCGTCATCATAAGGTCGGCAAGCTCGTCTACAATTATAACTATTCGGGGAAGCTTGACCATATCGGGGTCGTTCTCGCAAACACGGTTGTAGCCGTCGAGGTCACGAACACCGCTTGCGGCAAACATCTGATAGCGTTTTTCCATTTCGCTAACCGCCCAACCAAGAGTGCTTGCGGCTTTTCTTGGGTCGGTAACAACGGGAAGTAAAAGATGGGGAATTCCGTTATAAATGCCAAGCTCAACAACCTTGGGGTCAACCATTATAAGCTTTACTTCATCGGGCTTCGCCTTATAAAGAATACTTACAATAATTGAATTGATGCAAACCGATTTACCCGAACCTGTTGCTCCCGCAATAAGTCCGTGGGGCATTTTAGAAACATCACCTACAATTGCATTACCCGCAATATCCTTACCGAGCGCAATCGTAAGCTTACTTTTTGAGCCTGTAAAGGAAGAAGATTCAAGAATTTCTCTGATATGTACAACATTACTTGCCTTATTGGGAACCTCTATGCCGACCGCCGCCTTGTTTGGTATGGGGGCTTCTATACGAACGCCCGCGGTTGCAAGGTTGAGCGCAATATCGTCGGCAAGGTTGGTAATTTTACTAATCTTAACACCTGAGCTTGGTTGAAGCTCATAGCGCGTAACTGTTGGACCTCTTGAAATATCAAGAATACTTGTTTCAACGCCGAAGCTACGAAGAGTATCTACAAGGCGCTGAGCGGTATTTTCGAGCTCGGCTCGTTCTGCTGCAGGGCTTTTTGATACCGAGCTTTTAAGAAGGTCTATAGGAGGATAAACATAGTCTTCCTGCTGCATTTCTATGGTATCTGCTGCAGAATCTATTTCGTTTTCTGTCTGTTCAATTTCTTCTTCATTTAAAGGCTTTGCTCTTCTGCGGCGAGTTGTAGCTTTGCCCGATTCGCTTTCGGCGGCTTCGAGAGCTTCTTCAACCGAAACGCTCTCAAGCTCTTCTTCACCGTCTAAGGGTATATCTATGTCGCGATAGGTACTGATGACCTTTTTTTGTTTGTCGTTCATGCCTGCGGTAATAATACCGGTATTTGGCTCATCGAGAGGAATATCAATTTCTTCTCTGCGCGCCTTTTTCTGCTCTTCAACAGTGTCACGAAATTCTTCATAGGATTTCTTAACCGTTTTTGCAGAGCTTTGCATTTTTCGAACCAAGCTTACAACCGTTGTTCCCGTGATTAGCATAACAAGAACAAAAATAAGCAAAAATACGGTTATAAGGGCTCCCACTTTACCAAAAGCAAGGAAAAGCGGTTCGCCGATAAGTCCGCCAAAAAATCCGCCCGATTTAAGAGCGATTCCGTTATTATAGGCGGCAGTAAGATGCTCTGTAAATGTAGCATCAGACACTCTTGAAACGAATAAATCTATACAGCCCTCAACAAGAAGAACAAGTGCGCCGATTTCTACAAAGCGGATTATTGCCATTCCCCTTAGCTTATCCATTGCATAGAAAACCGAAAGGGTTAAAAGGAAGAACGGGAAAACATAGGTTAGAACTCCAAAAAGACCAAAGAAAAAGTTTCTAAGTGTGTTCCAAAGGTTTTCACCGGGTATAAATGTAACCGCAAGAATAAATAAAGATACCGCAAACAAAATAAGCGCCGCCGCCGGCTTTTTATTTGTTTTTACCGGAGCAGATTTTGTAGTATTTTTTCTTGTGGTTGAGCTTTTTTTAGCCGCCATTATGTATTCTCCTTATGTATCAGGATGGTTATTTGCCATCCTGTTTATCTATCATATCGTAAAGGGTATCTATCGCATCAGAAAGTCCGCCGATATTATCAATAAGCCCTACTTCGACCGCCTTTTCTCCGTCAAGAATTGAACCGACATCGTTCACCATTTCGCCCACATTCATCATAAGAGTGGAAAATTTGTCTTTAGTAATTTTAGAATTCTTGGTTACAAAGGCAATTATTCTGTCCTGAATTCGCTCAAAGTGGCGAAGCATTTGCGGAACACCGAGCACAAGACCTGTCATACGAACGGGGTGAACAGTCATTGTTGCGCTTGGCACGATAAACGACTTCTTAGCCGCAACGCTTAAAGGTATGCCTATAGAATGGGCACCGCCAAGCACTAAAGATACTGTCGGTTTATTCATGCCCGAAATAAGCTCGGCGATAGCAAGACCTGCTTCAACGTCGCCGCCGACCGTATTGAGTATTATCAGTAATCCTTGAATATTCTGACTTTCCTCTATTGCTACAAGCTGAGGAATTATATGCTCATATTTTGTGGTTTTATTTTGAGAAGAAGAAACAATATGTCCTTCAATTTCACCGATAATGGTAAGGCACTGAATTGTATGCTTGCCGTCGGTTGCCGTTATAGACGCGCATTCTTTTATCTGGTCAAAAAGGGTGTTGTCATTCCCCTCTTCGGCAACATCATTACAAAGATTAAATTTATCCGTATTCATAAAACAACCTCCAATATCTTTATTATTGGAAAATTGTTTTACAAAATACATAATTATTATACTATTTTATATAGATTTATGCAATAGTTTTTATGCCAAAACAAAAGACCACTCTTCCGAGTGGTCTTGATTATTAATACATTCCGCCTGAGGCTGCTGCCGCAGCGGCAGCGGCTGCCTTATTGGCCTTTGCATCGTCCTTGTTTTCGGCAACAAGGGTTTCGGTGGTGAGCACCATAGATGCTACAGAAGCGGCATTCTGAAGAGCAGAACGGGTAACCTTGGTGGGGTCTACAATGCCTGCTTCTATCATATCGGTATAGGTTTCGTTATAAGCATCAAAGCCGTAGTTTGCCTTGCCCTCGCTTATAATTTTATCGATAATTACAGAGCCTTCAAGACCTGAGTTATAAGCAATTTGACGAATGGGAGCTTCAAGAGATTTAAGCACAATGCTTACACCTGTTTTTTCATCGCCCTCGGTGGTTTCAAGAAGAGCCTTAACAGCAGGGATAGCGTTTACAAGAGCTGTACCGCCGCCTGCAACAATTCCCTCTTCTACAGCCGCCTTGGTAGCGGCAAGAGCATCTTCAATTCTGAGCTTTTGCTCCTTCATTTCAACCTCGGTTGCGGCTCCAACCTTAATTACCGCAACACCGCCCGCAAGCTTTGCAAGACGTTCGTTTAACTTTTCACGGTCGAAATCACTTGTGGCTGTTTCAACCTGATTTCTAATCTGTGCAACGCGGTACTGAATAGCCTCAGCAGCGCCTGCGCCGTCTACGATAATGGTGTTTTCCTTGCCAACCTTAACCTGACGGGCACGACCAAGCTGATGAATCTGGGTATCCTTAAGGTCGAGTCCGAGCTCTTCGGTGATAACCTCGCCGCCTGTAAGAATTGCGATATCCTGAAGCATTTCTTTTCTTCTGTCGCCAAAGCCTGGAGCCTTAACTCCAACGCATACGAATGTGCCGCGAAGCTTGTTGACAATAAGGGTAGAAAGGGCTTCGCCCTCAATATCTTCAGCAATAATTACAAGTTTTTTACCAGCCTGAACAATCTGCTCAAGTACAGGGAGAATGTCCTGAATGGAAGAAATTTTCTTATCTGTAATAAGAATGAAAGCATCATCAATAACGGCTTCCATTTTATCGGTATCGGTCACCATATAGGGTGTGATATAACCGCGGTCGAACTGCATACCCTCAACAACCTCGCTGTAGGTTTCGGCAGTTTTAGATTCTTCAACGGTGATTACGCCATCGGAAGAAACCTTATCCATTGCCTCTGCAATAAGCTTACCAATAAAGTTATCGCCCGCAGAAACGGTGGCAACACGCTCGATATCGGCCGAGCCTGTAACCTTTTTGGAATTTGAAACAACGGTTGCAACAGCAGTATCAACCGCCTTTTTAATACCTTTTTTAACGACCATGGGGTTAGCGCCTGCGGCAACGTTTTTCATTCCTTCGCATATAAGCGCCTGAGCGAGTACTGTGGCGGTTGTTGTACCGTCACCTGCGCAATCGTTGGTCTTGGTTGCAACCTCTTTTACAAGCTGTGCGCCCATATTTTCAAAGGGGTTATCAAGTTCAACCTCTTTAGCGATGGTAACACCGTCGTTGGTGATGAGGGGTGCGCCGTAGCTACGCTCTAAAACTGCATTTCTGCCTTTGGGACCAAGGGTAACCTTGACCGCGTTTGCAATTTGGTCAACGCCTGCCTGAAGAGCTTTACGGGCTTCTTCGCCGAAAATAATATCTTTAGCCATTACAATTTGCCTCCTTAATTATTCTACAATAGCAAGAATGTCAGATTGGCGAACGATAGAATATTCTACTCCGTCAACCTTGACCTCTGTGCCCGAATATTTGGCGGTAATAACCTTATCGCCAACCTTAACGTTCATTTTAACTTCAACGCCGTCAACCAGTCCGCCGGGACCAACAGCAACAACTTCAGAAATTTCGGGTTTTTCTTTTGCAGATGCGGTTAAAATTATTCCGCTTTTTGTGGTTTCTTCTGCTTCGACAGTCTTTAAAACTACTCTGTCAGAAAGGGGTTTTATAGTCATTATTATGCCTCCAAAACAAAAATAACAATATAATTAGCACTCACTTGCTTAGAGTGCTAATTATATTGTACCAATTTTTTCATAAAAATCAAGGGCTTTTACCAAAATTTTTAATTTGTTAATAATTTATTCGGGAAGTACAAAATTTATTCCCTTTTCAATAATTTCGCACTTGAACTTATCGGTATGTATTATCTCTCCGTCAAGACTTACGGGAATTTCTCTGTCGCACTCAAATTCAAAGCTTTTACATCTGCCGTATGTGCATACATCAAGGTCTTCATGTTTGCCGCTTTTATATTTAGGAAGAAGTGAAGGAATCTGCAATTTTTTAACGGTATCAATAGTAATACAGTCAAGCAAACCATCGTTAAGGACAGCTTTTGGCGCGCTGATATATCCTCCGCCGTAGACAGGCGCATTTGCGCAAACGGCAAAAAGCATGCTTCCCTCTTTGAAGATTTTGCCGTCGGTTGTAACCTTCATATTTATTCCAATTTTACCAAGAAAAGCCTTAACCACAGCAAGATTATAGGCTGTGGGACCCGAAACAAAGGGCAGTCGTTTAAAATCCTTCATCATATCAGCAACCTGCGCATCAAGTCCCGCACAGCACTGATTCATACAGTACTTATCCCCTGCTTTTATAAGGTCTATGGGAAGTAAAGTGCCGTTCTTTTGTTTTTTAAGGTCTAAAAAACGCGGTTTGGAATCAAAACCAAAATATTTAATAAAATCGTTTGCAGAGCCAATGGGAATTACGCCGATTGCGGCATTTTCATAACCTACTATACCGTTTAACACTTCAAAAGAAGTTCCGTCACCTCCACAGGCAAAAATTCGAACATCGTCACCTGTTTCGGCCTCTCTTCTTGCTTTTAAAAGGGCATCTCCCTCGCCTGTTGTAATTAGGATTTTGGCATCGTCGCCATAAACCTCTCTGATTTGAGCCGTGAGCGCCACAGTACAGTCTTCCTTACCTGCGGCAGGGTTAATTATAAAAACATCCCTCATCTTTTCCACCTCATTTAAAATACATAAACAGCTGACACTTTATCATTCCGTTATAGAGCTTTCGGCGTTTATCGGCCTGTCTGCCAAAAATCTTTTCAAAATCATCGTCGGGGCTTATTACAAAATATTTTTTACCCTGTCCCTGAGTGAAAACCTCTCCCATTGTTTTATAAAGTTCTTGCGCCTGTTTTATATCGAGAAGTCTCTCGCCGTAAGGGGGATTTGTAACACAAAGGAAGCGTTCATTTGGCGCCTTAAAATCCTTAATATCGGCAACAAAGAATTTAACGTATTTTGAAACGCCCGCCTTTGCGGCATTTTCAGTTGCAAGTTTTACTGCGTCGGGGTCTATATCATACCCTATTGCTCTGAACTCAATATCCTTAAGAATTCTATCCTGCGCGGCTTTTCTTTCCTCTTGCCACACCTTTTCGGGGATAAAGCCGAATTTCTCGGCTGCGAAAAAGCGGCGAAGACCCGGCGCCATTTTGAGCGCCATCATTGCTGCCTCTATCAGAATTGTACCCGAACCGCAAAACGGGTCGAACATTTTTGTATCGGGGAAAATTCGGGCTGTGTCGCAAATTGCGGCGGCAAGAGTTTCTTTGAGAGGCGCTTCGTTAGATTTTCTGCGGTATCCTCTTTTATGAAGTCCCTCACCAGAAGTATCTATCATAACAGAAACGCGGTTTTTAAGGATAGAAAAACGGATTTTAACCTCAACACCCGTTTCGCTGAACCAGTTTATCTGATATTTGGTTTTAAGTCTTTCAACTATGGCCTTTTTGATTATTGACTGGCAATCGGGTATACTGTGAAGCGCGGAATTTATGCTGTATCCGTTTACGGGAAAAGCGTCATCCTTCCCAATAAAGCTTTCCCAAGGCAAAGCTTTTACCCCTTGAAAAAGCTCTTCGAAGCTTAAAGCATCAAATTCCCCGACATTTATGCAAATTCTTTCGGCATAGCGGGAATTGATATTTGCGCGGGCAAGGATATTTAAATCACCCTCGAAATTCACTTTGCCGTTTTCGGCTTTAACATTTTCGGCTCCCATTCTCTCAAGTTCGAAGGCGCAAATACCTTCGACTCCAAAAAGACAGGGGGCGGTATATTTTAAATTTTTCATTTATATCTCCGTATTATATGATTTCCGTTGCGTGACGTGTGACGTGGCAACCAATATTAACCGCAACAGGTAAGCCTGCAATATGGGTTGGAGCCGTTTCAATATTTACAGCGAGGGCGGTTGTCTTTCCGCCAAAGCCTTGCGGACCAATATCGAGTTTGTTTATTTCACAAAGCAAGTCCTTTTCGAGCTCGGCATAAAACGAATCGGGGTGAAGGGTGTTAACATCGCGCAACAAAGCCTTTTTCGAAAGAAGGGCGCACTGTTCAAAATCTCCGCCTATGCCAACGCCTACAACCATTGGCGGACAGGGGTTAGACCCTGCTTTTTTAACAATATCGAGCACCGCGTTTATAACTCCGTTTCGCTCTGCTGCGGGGGTAAGCATTTTAATGCCGCTCATATTTTCGCTTCCAAAGCCCTTGGGGGCAACTGTAATTTTAATTTTGTCGCCCTTTGTAATTCGTGTATGAATTATTGCCGGAGTGTTGTCACCCGTATTGTTTCGCTTTAAAGGGTCGGCAACTACAGACTTTCTGAGCAGTCCCTCTTCATAGCCCTTGCGAACACCTTCATTTATAGCATCTTCAAAGCTTTCGCCTGTTATATGTACATCTTGTCCTACACAGGCAAAAACAACAGCCATACCTGTATCCTGACAGATTGGAATACCAAGTTCATTTGCGGCGGTTATGTTGTTTTCAATATCCTTCATAACCGATTTTGCAAGCGGATTTTCTTCGGTTTTACTGCATTCCTTAATTTTTCCTATAAGGTCACAAGGCAAATTCATATTTGCTTTTATGCAAAGCCGAGCTACCGTATCGGTTATAATTTTTGAGCTTATTTCTCTCATGTTTTACCCCAAAAAATAAGCGGGATTCGTTTGACGAAAACCGCTTAAAGTAATAATATTTATCTTCCGCCTGTGCGACGGTTTCTTTTTGCATCGGGATTTTTGCGCTTTAGGTCAGAAAATTTTTCGTCGCTTGTGGCCTTGAATTTGCTCATCATATCTTCAAAAGAGGCTGATTCACTCTTTTTAGCGGTCCAGACATAAGAGCCGTCGGGTGCAGGCGCGGGAGCCTTGGGTGTATAAGGTCTTCTTTCTCTGCGTTCTTTCTTTACCTCTTCGGTATTTGGTTCCTGAGCCTGTTTGATGCTAAGGCTTACCTTGCCATCATCAGAAACGGTGAGCACCTTAACCTTTACCGTGTCGCCCTCTTTTACAAAATCGCGGATTTCGCTGACATAAGATTGGGCTATTTCAGAAATATGTACCATTCCAAACTTCCCGTTTCCGATATCTACAAAAACGCCGTAATCCTTAACTACTGTTATTTTTCCCTCGATAATATCTCCAACCGTGAGCTGCAAAGTTTATATCCTCCTCAAAATAAACCAATTAAACAGTTTGCAAAACTAATTAATATCTACAAAGACCTGCTCATTAGGATAAACATAACCGAGACTTTCTCTTGCCGCACGCTCGATAAGTTCTTCTCTTGTGCTGTTTTTCAGAAGATTATCTTTCTCTTCTATTCTAAGCGATGTTTCTTTAGTTTCGTTTTTTATTTCTGCCAACTTTTCGCGGTTGGAAGTTAACTCGGATATAAGTGTACCGAGAGAAATAAGCATATACGCACAAAAAGCAACTATTAAAAGACGCAAAAGAAAACTTTTGTTCTGGGTTTTAGCGCTCATTTTATTCTTCCTTTCCCGCAAAGCAGTTTTCTTTAGTATACACTACCCGTTTACACTTTTTCAAGCCTTTTTTATAAATTTAAGCCTTTTTTGACCGATTTTAACTATCTTTGCTCTAAATTTTAAGAAAACCTTTAAAAATGGGGATATAAAAAGACTGTAAAGCCTGCAAAACAACCATTTTATTGCTTTTGAAGAAAGGAGAATTATCGGCACATATAACAGGGCAAGAGTCTTTTTGCAAATAAAAAAGCCTATGGCTTCCCCAATAAAAACAAATGCTCTGATTTCTCCGTTTTCGGTTGCAAGGAAAAAACAAAATTCAAAAAATGCAAAGCTTATAAAAAGAAATATATCAGCAACAAATACCGCGGTTTTTGAAAAAGACAGTTTTTCTTCTAATATATTTACGACATCAAAAACAATGCAAAAGCCCGCCCCAACTATTAAGCTGAGCAGAAAGGATTGAATTTGTGAATTTAAATCAATTTCCCACATATCATTTAAGAAGCCGCCTTAAAAAGCCTTTATCCATTCTGTCGCCCGAATATACGAGCGCCCAAATATTTCCCTGCATCAAAAGGTCACCTGTTACGGCACTGAAGCTGTTTATAAGCAAAGCTTCGCCCTTTATTGTGAGGGTTCCCTTTGAAGTGTCAAGCACAACCGTTTCTTCATCAAAGGCTTTAACCTCTTTTACCCCTGTCATATTAATGTCTTTGCATTGTTGAATTACAACATTATGAATAATATTATTCTTTTCTTCCAATATAAAACACCACCCGTAAATTATACTGTTTCGGGCGGTGTTTTATTACTCTATTATACGGTAAAGCAAAGCGGCGTCGTCTTTTCTTATTACCTCGGCAACGCTTATCACTTCTACCTTTACATTTCTTGTTCCAAAGGCTATCTCGAGAATATCTCCCACTTTTACATCATAAGAAGCCTTTACCTGTCTGCCGTTTACGCTGACACGCCCCGCATCACAGGCTTCGTTGGCAACCGTGCGGCGTTTTATTATTCTGGAAACCTTTAAATATTTGTCTAATCTCATAAAAGCAGCACCTCAAAATAATAAGCCGCCAAAACGGCGGCTTATTGCTTAGCAAAATCAATTATTTTACAGCGTTCTTAAGAGCCTGTCCAGCCTTGAAAGCGGGAACCTTAGTAGCTGCGATTGTGATGGTTTCTTTGGTCTTGGGGTTGATACCGGTTCTTGCAGCACGAGCCTTAGCTTCGAAAGTACCAAAGCCGATAAGAGCAACCTTATCGCCAGCCTTCATAGCATCGGTAACGGTAGCTACGAATGCAGCAACAGCAGCATCAGCATCCTTCTTAGAAATTCCTGCTTTTTCAGCAATAGCAGCAACGAGTTCTGTTTTGTTCATTATAGATTACCTCCAAATATTTTTTCAAACGGAATTGACCGTTAGAATGCAAATTAATTTTTGAATAGCTTGTCCGACTATTCGGCCTGTTCAATATTCTCAATAAAAGCGTTTGTAGCGAGGTTGAGCGCTTCTTCAGCATTTATATGAAGAGATTGCTGCAAACCTGCAAGGGTGAAGAGCAATTCACCGTAAGCCTTTTTAATTGCTTCATTATCAGCAATATTCAAACTGTTTTCAAAAAAGGTGAGTTTTTCTTTAACCTGATTAAGCGTCGCGATATTGCTAACTCCCGCTTTGTTGGCGCGTTTTTGAACCTTTGCGGCACGCATTAAAGCCGGGAAAGTTTTTGGCACACTGTTCAGCGTATCGGCAACCGTGGTCTGATTTTTCTCTTCTTTTTTTATGCTATCCCAAAGGTCGAGCACCTCTGAAGAGTTTTCTACACTTGTCTCGCCGAAAACGTGAGGATGACGAAGAACGAGCTTTTTACTTATACCGTCTACAACCTCGTCGAAGGTGAATTCGTTTTCCTCTTCAGCTATAGACGAATGAAAAACGACCTGCAAAAGCATGTCGCCAAGTTCTTCACACAGAGCTACAGCATCATTATTATCTATGGCCTCTACTACTTCGTAGACCTCTTCAAGCGCATCATTCTTTATACTCTGATGTGTTTGCTCTTTATCCCACGGGCAACCTTCAGGGCTTCGAAGCGCCTTCATAATTTGAAGAAGCTGCGGTAAGGTATACTTTCCATCAGGGCCCTCTGCTATTATTTTTAACATATTTTACTCCTAAAATCAACTATTTTTTGTTTAAATGCCATATTATTGGAAGTTAAAGACAAAAAAATAGGTAAAGTTTTGGTTATTTCCACAGAATATCGTAATCAAAAAATCTGTTAACGGCAAGAACTAATAGTTCAACAAGCACATCTTCACGCAGATTATTCATTTCACTATAGCTATCTACCGCATCATTTCCCGCGTCATCTGATATTCTTCTGATAGCGGCAAAGGGTATTTTGGACAGGCTGCACACATATGCGACAGCCGCCGATTCCATATCACAGGACATTGCGCCAAAGGTGTTTTTAAGAAAAATTTTTTTATTATTATCGCCAATAAAAGAATCTCCGCTTACTATTACACCTCGTTTTAAATCGGGGTAGATATCTGAAAGCACATCTAAAAGATTTTCGTCGGCCTTGTAAATATATTCTTGAAGCGGTTTTTTGCAAAGCTCATATCCGAGCGGGGTTAAATCAAAGTCGTGCTCGATATATTCGGTACCAACCGTCAGTTCGCCTCTTTTTATTCCGCTTATTCCGCCCGAAAGGCCTGAACAAAGAATTATATCCATTCCCTTTAGCGCGAGAAAGGTTGCGGCAGAAGCCGCGTTAACCATTCCTATTCCGCAAAGAACGGTTTGTACTTCTACCCTTTTTCCGTCTTTTTCAAAGGAAAAAATATGCCCTTCGCGAGAATAAAAATCACTTCTTACAGCCGAAAGCTTTTCGGTCATATTTCTTAAAGGGGCATATTCATCTTCGTCGGCAACGATATAGCCGACCTTTAAAATATCTTTCATATCAAGCTTCCTCTTGGTCTGTTTTTTCGCCGCAAGCGTTACAATAAGCCGCGCCCTTATCTATCGCGGCGCCGCACTTAGCGCAACGCTTTTTATTTTTTGCTTTAAGGATATCGCTTCTAAGCTCTTCTATTTGAGCGGTTTTTGCTTTAATATCTTCGGCAACCGAGCAAAAAGCAGCGTTATCTGAAAAGGCGCCCTTTTTCATTTCCTCAAAACAAAGACGTCCAAGATTTTCAAAATCTTTGGAAAGTTTATTTTCAAGGCTGGACACATCAAACTTTTGCTTTTGTACTGCCAAGGCATCGTCCGCTTTTTTATAGGCTGTTTCAAAAACGTCTTTCGCTTTATTTAAAATATTATCAAAATTCATAAAAGTATCTCCATATATCAGTATATTATAATTTTAACACAGCGCAGTTCTTCTTACAAGGTGCTAAACATTATATTTACTATAAAAGTCTTTTATCCCTTGTTTACGCTCTATAATTTCATCGAAACGGTCAATATATTCATAAGGATATTTAAAATTAAAAATTCTTTCAATGAAGTCACCGCGCGGTTCTCTGAGCTTTGTGACAGCAGAAGCGCCGCAGGCTAAAATGGTATGTGTTTCATCCATAATATAAACATTATAAAGCCCCTCATAACCCGCTTTTGCATAGCCAACATTTTCAAGGTTGCCTACAGTTTTGCTTTGCCTATACATATAATAGGGTTTTATCCCTTTTTCGCTTAAGGTTTTTCGGGCATAGCGCACCATATTGGAAGCAATTTTGCCTGTTTCAAGCTCGGGCAAGGTGTTTTCTCTTGAAATATTTGAAGCGCGTTTTACCGACAGTGAATGAACCGTTATACTTTCGGGGTCAAGTTTAGTTAAAATATCAAGAGTATTTTTAAAACTTTCAAAGGTATCTGTCGGAAGTCCTGCAATAAGGTCCATATTGATATCCTTAAACCCTACCTCTCGCGCGAGACTGAAAGCGTTTATTGTTTGCTCTGCCGTATGGTTGCGACCGATTTCTTTAAGGACCGAATCGTTCATAGTTTGGGGATTAACGCTTATACGGGTAGCTCCCCCGTTTTTGATAGCCTTAAGCTTTGCTTTGTCTATGGCATCGGGTCTTCCCGCTTCTACAGTATATTCCGAAATGTCGGTTAAATCGAAGTGTGTTTTTATACTGTTCATTATTTCGCTTATTTGCTCGGCGCTGATAGCAACAGGTGTGCCGCCGCCTATATAAACCGTTTCGAGCCTTAGTTTTTCGTCCCTTGCAATTTTGCCTGTTGCTTCAATTTCGCGGCAAAGAAGCTTAACATACTCATCAATAAGCTTACCCGCTTTATCTACCGAATGGGAAACAAAAGAACAGTACGAGCATCTGCTTGGACAAAAAGGAATTGAAACATAAAGGCTAAAGGACTCGGGTCTGCTTTGGTCGATTATTTTTTCTTCGGATACAGCCGTTTCTTTACAAAGACTCGTCTTTTCATCGCTTACAAGCAGTCGGTTTTTAAAATAGCATTCCGCCTTTTCTTCTCCGCTGTTTTTAATAAGCCGTGAAAAAAGCTTTGCAGGGCGCACACCTGTCAGCAACCCCCATTCGGATTTATATCCTGTAGCCGAAACAAAGCAACTAAACAGACAGGTCGCAAGGGTTAATTCCTTTTCTTTATCTGTGTCATCGGGTGAAGTTAGCTTCTCTTCAAATTCTTTACCAAAAAAACTAAGGTATGCAGAACAGACGCGGTTTTCTACCGAGCAAACCGCGTAAATATCATCTTTGATTATTTCATTTTTAACCGCAATTTTTTCATAGGGCAAAAAAATACGGCAAAGTTTTTCGAGTTCATAGTTAAAGCTATGATTTATATTGCAAAGATTCATTTAAAATTCCTTTATATCATATAGGGATTAATAGTTTTTTCTCTGGACAATGTGGTTGCAAGACCGTGCCCCGAGAATAATTTATAGTCGCCACTCAAGTTTTTTAAGGTTTCAAGCGATTTTTTAAGAGCTGAAAAATCTCCCGTTGGGAAATCTGTTCTGCCGACAGTTCCCTCAAAAAGCGTATCGCCTGTGAAGATGTAATCATCTAAAATATAGCAAACCGAACCTATGGTATGTCCCGGTGTGTGAAGCACCTTTATTCTCGTTTCGCCCTCTTCAAAAACATCTCCGCCGGAAAAAAGGATATCGGGATAAAAGGGTTTTTGTTCAAAGCCCGCCATATCACTGAGACTGAAATAAGGGTCTGAAAGCCCCACGGCATCATGTTTGCCAATAGCAATTTTTGCGCCGTACTTTTCTCTTATTTTTTCAGCTCCTAAAATATGGTCAAAATGACAATGTGTTAAAAAAACATATTTTGGCTTATCACTTTTTAAAAATATATCTATTTTTTCATTAACATCAAAAGGGTCTACCACTATTTTAACATCATTAGTTTCAACAAGATAACAGTTTGCTCCCATACCGCCAAAATTTATACATTTAATTTCCATGTTTACTCCTAATGGTTAATACGTTCAACCGAGAACACACCCTCGAGTTTGTTTAACTTTGCAATAATACTGCGAAGATGTTCAACGCTTGCGGCGGATATTGTAACCGTGATAATACAGCTTCCGCCCTTTACCGCTCTGGCATTTACGGCGTGAAGGCCTACCCTCATATTAAAGAGAACATTTGTAACCTCAGCAAGCAGTCCGTCGCGGTCAACGGCAGAAATCTGAACAGCAGATGTGAAGTTTGTTCTTCCCGCATCTACCCAATAAGCGTTTATCCAACGCTCGGGCTCGGGTATTTTTGTAAAGTCTTTCGGTACATTAACACAGTCTTTTTTATGAACCGAAACACCGTGACCTCTTGTGATAAAGCCGATTATATCATCGCCGGGAAGAGGCGCGCAGCATTTTGAAAGCTTGACAAGGCAATTATCGATTCCCTCAATAACAACGCCTTCGGGACTTTTTACAACGTGCTTTTGGATATAATCTTCAAGCGACGGTTTTTCAACCGTTTTCACAAGTCGAATATAATCTTCCTTTATTCTGGGAACAAGTTTTTCAAGGTTTATACCGCCGTAACCGATTGCGGCGTAAAGTTCTTCGGTGTTTGCGCATTTTTGTTTTTTAGCAACCTCTTCCAAAAATTCACGCATTTCGTTTTCAGGCAAAATGATAGAATTTCTACGAAGCTCGGATTCAAGTGAAGCCTTTCCTGTTTCGATATTTTCTTCTCTTTTTTCCTTTTTGAACCAAGAACGAATTTTAGCCTTTGCCGAGCTTGTTACGGCAATATTCAGCCAATCACGCGACGGACCGTGTCCCTGCGCGTTGGTGGTAAGTATTTCAATAACCTCACCCGTTTTAACAACATGGTTTATCGGCACGATTTTACTGTCTACCTTTGCGCCTATCATACGTATTCCAACCGCAGAGTGAATTGCAAAAGCAAAATCGATTACAGTTGCTCCCGCAGGCAGATTTATAACGTCGCCCTTAGGTGTAACGGCAAAGGTATCTTCTTGAGAAAGGTCTATCTTTATAGTGCGCACAAGGTCAGACGCATCGTCACCGTCATTTTCGAGCACCTGACGTATCCAAGCAAGACGGTCTTCCATCTGCTTGTCGTCCTTGGTGACTCCCTCTTTATATTTCCAGTGAGCCGCGATACCGTATTCAGCGGTATGGTGCATATCAAAGGTTCTGATCTGAATTTCAAAGGGTATTGCCTCGCGGCCGATAACTGTGGTGTGAAGCGACTGATACATATTGGGCTTGGGTGTTGCAACATAGTCCTTAAACCTATTGGGAATAGGGCGGAACATATCGTGCATAATACCAAGCACGTTATAACAATCGGTTGCGGTCTTGGTGATAATACGAAGAGCGTAGACATCGTAAATTTCTTCGAAATCTTTACCCTGAATAAACATTTTTCTGTAAATTCCCGGTATGGACTTAACCCTTGATTGAAGTATAAACTCAACGCCCGGCATATCGTGTGAAAGACGTTCTTCTATACGCTCTTTGATTGATTTAAAGGTTTTTTCCCTGAATTCACGTTTAGAGGCAAGAAGCCCTTCAATTTCGTGATAAGCTATCGGGTCAAGCGTTTTAAAGGCAAGGTCTTCAAGCTCGTCTTTTATTGGTCTGATACCGAGTCGGTGAGCAATAGGGGCATAAATTTCTATTGTTTCAAGCGCCTTATCCCTTTGCTTTTGTTCGGGCATAGAATCAATTGTCCTCATATTGTGAAGACGGTCGGCAAGTTTGATAATTATAACGCGGATATCCTTACCCATTGCAATAAGCATTTTTCTGAGGGATTCAGCCTGTTGCTCTTCGCGGGAAATATACTGAATTCGTCCAATTTTTGTAACGCCGTCTACAATGAGGGCAACGTCGTCACCGAAAAGCGACTTAATTTCCTCTGTTTTGATTTCGGTATCTTCTACAACATCGTGAAGCAAGGCTGCCGCAATAGATTCAGAATCCATACCGAGCTGAACGATTATTTTAGCAACGCTAAGCGGGTGAATATAGAACTCTTCCTTTGATTTTCTGAATTGCCCCTTATGACATTTCACACAAAGCTCAAAGGCGCTTCTTATAAGGTCTAAATCATACTTCTCTCCCTGCTCTTCGATGAGTGCGATTAAAGAGTTATAGCTTTTTTCATATTTTGCTTCAAGTTCCAATATATTCACCTCCGAGTTGTTTTAAAATTTTTGCCTCTGTTAAATTTGTTTTTTTCTCTGAATTGACAACCTTAATTGTCTTCACGCCGTCGACCTCAAAAAAAGCGCAAATTCCAAGCTGACAAAGTGCTTCGGCCGAAACAAGGGTTTTGGCATAGCCAATTTTATCAATATTAAGAACCGTGAGTCTATCGAGCGTTAAACCCGATTTAAGCAGTTGCTTATATATTACGCCAACCTCTTCCCTTGTGGGTAAAATCGAACTATAATCCTTTTCTTTGCCCGATTTGAAGTCTTCGTAAAGAGCAATATCTGTTATGAGTTTATCTTCATTTATACCGCTTTTTCTAATTTCTTTTACTAAAACGGTTAAAGATACGGCGTTATTATATATGTTCGTATCAATATTTACCGCAATATCTACCTTGTCACCTACATCGTATGCAAATTCGGTTTTTGTTGTGCCGAAAAGCATTGCCGAAAAGGATGTTTCCCCTTTAGTAAAGGTAAGACGCAAATGTTTGCCTTGGCTTACGGGGGATATTTTGTCAAGAGTTAAATCGTAAATTCCGAAAAGTACGGCAGGGTTGCCCGTTCCAAAGGGTTCAAAAACCTTAATCTCTTCAGCCAAATCTGTCGATAATGCGGCAGGGTTCAGTTTTAAATCAAGCTTAACTTCAGGTAAAAGCTTTGAAAAACGGTCGGCATATTCATTTATTGCGCGGCGGAAAACATCTATTGTATCATCAAAGAGGGTGAGCCCTGCCGCCATTTCGTGACCGCCGAATTTTGTTAAAGTATAAGAACAGTCACTTAGCGCATCATACATTGAAAAGCCTTTTATGCTTCGCGCCGAGCCGTTAGCAACACCGTCATTCACCGATAAAACAATAGTCGGACGGGAATATTTTTCAGAGAGGCGAGAAGCCACAATTCCAAGCACTCCACCGTGCCAATTTTCGCCCGCTACAACAAGAACCCTGTTGTGCTTATAGCCTTTCTTTTCAACAATATCTACCGCTTCGGCAAATATTTGTTTTTCGAGCGATTGACGTCGAATATTTTCATTATTAAGCACCGAAGCAAGACCCGAAGCCGTTTCGTCGTCATCGGTAAGCAGCAGCTCTGCGGCACGGGCGGCATCTCCGACTCTGCCTGCCGCGTTAAGCCGCGGCGCAACACCAAAAGCAAGACGGGAAGCCGTTAGTGTGTCTTCTTCTATTCCCGCGGCGCGAACAAGCGCGGTAAGGCCGCGTCTTGTACCGCCCACAATAAGCCGTACTCCCTCACGAACTAAGGAACGGTTTTCGTTAACAAGCGGCATTACATCGGCAACGGTGCCAAGGGCTACGAGGTCACCAAAATCGTAAAGCATCTCTTCGGGTGATTTACCCTCGACCGCACAAACAACCTTAAATGCAACAAAGGCGCCGCAAATATCCTTAAAGCAGCTGTAATCGTCCTCTTGGTGCGGGTCGACAACGGCATCTGCCTTTGGAAGCTCACCTTGAGGCAGGTGATGGTCGGTTACTACAACCTTCATACCGAGTTTTTTGGCGTACTCTATTTCACTGTTTGCGGCAATTCCGTTATCTACGGTTATAATAAGGTCATATCCCTCTTCTTTAAGCCTGTCAATTGCCGATATATTTATTCCGTAGCCTTCCCTCTCTCTATCGGGAATATAATAAGAAACTCTGGCCCCGCGATTCCTTAGATAACTGTACATTAAAACCGTGGCGGTAACCCCATCAACGTCGTAATCGCCAAAAACAACTATTTTTTCTTCTGAGTAAATCGCATTATTAATAATTTCGGCGGCAAGTTCAATATTTTTCAGTTCATAAGGGTCGGCAAGTATTAGTTCATCAGAGAGAAATTCATCAAGAAGCTCAGGCTCAGCATATCCTCTGCCTGCCGCAATAAGCGCGATAAAAGGGTCGGTATCACATTCCTCTGCAAGCTCGACCGCAAGGTTTTTAAGTGGCGGATTAACTATCCAACGCTTGAACTTCAAATTTCTCACCTGCCTATAAGTAATTATTATATAATTATATCAAATAACACCTTATAATGCAACAAAAAAACCATCTGCAACGCAGATGGTTTGAAGACTAATCTTTAACGATGTGTGCAATGAATTTGAGCATTTCATCACCGATATTTTTTATTCCGTGACCCTTGCCTGACGGTGTGAAGGTTACGGTACCCGAAGTTATCTCAAAGGTTTCGTCATGGTCGGTATAAAGGGCCTTACCCGACAGGATATAATAGCTTTCAAATTCGTTTTCGTGAATATGGAATTCCACCTCTTCACCGGCTTTAAGCTCAACGAGGGCAAACATACGGTTTTTTTCGTTCCAACCATCAAAATCATTTAAATGATTAAGATACATTTTAACCTCGCCTTTTGCGTTTTCTTCGGTTGTAACTCTGATTTCTTCTTTGGTTTTAATCATTTTATTATCTCCCTTATAAAATTTGTTCCATAACGGTTTTGAGCGGTTTTAAGCCGCACTTTTCATAAAAAGCTTTTGCTCCGTCGTTAAGTTCCCAAACATTAAGGGTAATGCTATCGAAATTATTTTCTTTAGCAAAATTTACAACATAATCATAAAGAGCGGCGCCTATATGTTGTCCCCTAGCTTTTTCATCTACACAAAGGTCGTCTATATAAAGACTTTTTCTTGCGTGTAGTGAAGTGTTTTCGTTTGTGACAACCACTTCACAAAAGCTATAACCCAAAACAATATTTTCGTCATTTACAAAAACAAAAACAGGTGTATTTTCATTGTTTATTATAGATTCTATTTCGAAATCTTGATACTTGATGCCGCCTTTTTTAAAGATATCGGGTCGGCCGTTTGAGTGCACCGCGTGAACCTGATAAAGTAAAGAAATTATGCCTTTTATATCATTTTTATTTGCTTTTCTCATCATTTAAGAACAATTTCTCCTTCAGCTTCTTTAACATTTAAAATGAGTGCGCGTTCATTAGGTTCGCATTCGGGACAATGAATACACATTTTGTCGTTTCCGTCTTTATCGGTAAAGAACATAGCATGACCACCGTTTTTATCGAAAACCGGGGTTTCGCAATGCTTCCAAGGACCTTTTATCCTATCGGCAACTGCGCCAATAACTATGTAATTGTTAGCAGGTATTGGCGACCAGGTTAAAAACAATTTGCCGTTTTTTAGTCTTCTTACAAAAGGCGCGTCACTACCGTAGCGCTGAACTATGCCTTCTATCCATTCGGTAGGCGCAGCAGCTTGCGCTGAATAAGGGCATTCATCTGAACAAAAGAGTAAAAACGGTTTGCCAACGGGCGTGCTTAAATCTTCGCTAAGTTCAGTAGCCCAAATTTCACCAAGATAAACATCGCGTTCTTTTATATAATTATCGGGCCAATCGTGAGAATAAACCATATATGGTTTACCGTTATCGATTATAAGGGTGCCGTCTATACAACTTTTATCAAGCGGTGTTGCAGGACGGTCTGTGATAGGTGTAAATATACCGTCAGGAGTATCAGATACAGAAATTTCTGTGCCACGAAGTCCGTTTTTGCCTAAGATTGATAAAAACATATAATATTTTCCGTTATAAAGATGAACTTCGGGAGCCCAAAGTTCAGCCTTTTTCCAGCTGTTTTTATCAAGCGTATAAACTATCGTAGGCTCTTCCCAAGTTTTAAGGTCAAGGCTTTTATAAACAACGATAGTTTCGCCGTTGTGTGAACCGGTTGCACTATAAAGATAATAATATTCTTCGCAAAGGACAATATAAGGATCTCTAATTCTGATATCTTCTGTTTTGAGCATATTTTTATCCCTTAAATAAGATTTTTAAAATATTCTAAAACTTCAAACATTGACGGAAATTCAGCAGTTTCCAAAGCTTTAACCTCTTCGCTAAATTGAGCAACATCGGGAACACCGATCGCTTTCATACCTGCGGCAAAACCAGCTCTGATTCCGTTTTCAGAGTCTTCGAGAACATAGCAGTCTTCGGGTTTTGTATCAAGCTTTTTAGCGGCAAGTAAGAAGATATCTGGCGCGGGTTTTCCGTTTTTTACATCGCTTCCTCCGACTATCGCATCGAAATGACGAGTTCCCCCGACTTCGCCGAGATGATGCCTAATTGATTCCTGTGAAGAGCCTGAAGCAATTGCAAGCTTTACACCTTTTTCTTTTAAAAACTTCACAAGATTTTCTGCGCCCGGCATATATCTTACGACCAGATTTTTCACTACATAGTCTCTTGCTTCATTGCTGAATTGTTGTACGTCCATTGCAGGAAAATGGTCTTTAAGATATTTTCCCCAACCAGCGTCACTCATACCGCAAACGGCAGGTATGTGCTGACCTACATTTTTAAAGCCTTGCTGTTCGCCCGCCCAATCCCAAGCGGGTATGCAAATACGTTGGGTATCAAACAAGGTTCCGTCCATATCGAAAATTACGCTAAACATTTAATCATCTAACCTCTAAATATTTTTTGTATTCTAACATATTTATTAACAATTAGCAATAGCCTTTATCTAATGACAATTTATCTATAAAGATAATACTGTCCCTTGGATTTTTGCAAGGGAAAAAAGAAAATTCAATTATCAAGAGTTTGTCTAAGGTCTTCTATGTCTCCCCCAAAAAGATAGGTGTTCAAACCGACACTTCGCGCGCCTTCAATGTTTATTATGCTGTCATCTATAAAAAAGCTTTCTTCCGCTTTGAGTGAGTATTTGTTCAAAAGATACTCGAAAATTTCTTTGTTTGGCTTAACCTTATTTATAACGCCTGAAAAAACAAGCCCGTCAAACTTGGAAAACAAAGTATCAAACCTTTCAACCGAAGAAAAATTCTCCGCAAAGCCACGGCTTACATTAGAAAGCAAAAACAATTTGCCCCCGCTTTTATGTATTTCTTCGATAAGCTCACAAACACCATTTGTAAAGGGCATATTTTTGTACCAATTATCGTAAACCGCTTCGGCATTTTCCCAAAGTCTTTTGGGTAAACGGCTTTTAATTTTACTTTTAACCTCATTGTCAGAGATTGTCCCTTCGTCTAATTTATCCCAATAAAGACGGTCAAATATTACCTTTTCGGCCAAGGCGGCATCTTCTTCCTCTTTAATATAAACACGTGTCATAAGAGAAGTATCAAATCTTACTATTACCTGTCCCAAATCAAAAATATAGTTTTTATATTTTAAATTCAAATTCTGTACCATATATGTATTCACCGCCTATGTGTAGTATAGCATAAATTTGCACGAAGTGCAACATCGTTGGGCGTTAGCCCACATCGTTTGTGCGAATCACAACACTGTTTGCCGTAAGGCAACATCGTTTACACCGTAAGGTGTAACCTCGTTTTGTGTCCGCCAAGGCGGAACGATGTTGACCTACGGTCAAATGATGTTTGCAACTGCGTTGCAAAACGATGTTGTGTCCTTGCGGACACAAACCCAAAAAGAAACACT
>JAZLEK010000072.1:0-4950 GCA_045615225.1 Acutalibacteraceae bacterium
TACATCTGCTCTTATCCTCAACGTTCCATATGAGCCAACGGTTATATGCAGCCTCAAAAGCTTGTCTGCTGAGAATACCGCAACATTCAGATTTATCAATTAACATATTGGTTTTCTTTTCAAAAACCGATACCGGATATAGCATAGGAACTCCCTCGGTATCGGATACAAATAAGTAACCTTTGCAATCGGGTCTGCATTTGTTTTTACATTCCACATATAAAGCATTACGCCAGTTTCCTCGCGTGAGGCTTAAAAATACATAAAAAGCGTTTTGTTTTTGTCCCATTTTGCCCTCCTATTATCATTATTCGACATTTCTTCAAAGATCCCATAAATACTGGCATAAATAAAAGGCGAATACCCATCAGGATATCCGCCATATAAATTTAGGTTTTACTTTCTTTTTTTCTTAAATTGAACAAGCAAATTATAAGTAATATCAGTGAAACTATCGCCATAATAACATATCCTAAAAGATTTGAACTATCGCCTGTTTGAGGCGAGGTTATTTCTACAGGTACAGGCTCATTTATGAAACCTACACCTTTTTCATTTTCAATAACGACAGCTTTGCCATCTTCCTTGATTTCAAAGTAGAAATATCGCTCATCTCTTATAAATTCCTCAGGTGCCTTGCTTTCATAAAGAAAATATCCGCCGTAAAGAAGACCGAAAAACTCATAAGTTCCGATTTCGCTCTCGGCAAGTTTTCCTAAGAAAACATCTATATTAGGGTCGTAACTGCCATTGCCATCGGTATCCTGATACAATTCAAACTCAGCGCCCGACAATCTTTGTTCAGTATCTGCTTTATTGAGTTTGATAACCTTAACCGAGCCTATAACTTTTCTATTTACAACCTTAATCGGTACGGATTGATCGTTTTCGGTAATGCTAATATCATAGCTTTCATCCGACATGACATATTGTTTTGGGCATGAAAGTTCTTTAACTATCCAATCACCGTAAGGAATGTAATCGAATTGAAAGGCGCCGGTTTCATCGGTTTCGGCAATAACAAT
Source organism: Acutalibacteraceae bacterium (assembly GCA_045615225.1). Classification (GTDB taxonomy): domain Bacteria; phylum Bacillota; class Clostridia; order Oscillospirales; family Acutalibacteraceae; genus SFWF01. The sequence goes on from JAZLEK010000072.1 coordinate 1,026, forward strand.
GGCCGTATCCTTATTAAATTCCGTTTCATCGGCTTTGAATAATCCGAAAACAACCCCTGCTATTGGATTGCCCTCTTCATCGGTTTTGGTACCTTCAACTTTTCCACGAATGATTTTATTGGAAATAACCTCACCGTTATTAACGAGAAGCTGAACAACAGCAAGTGAAGAGTCCTGGTATGTAAACTCTACCGGATATTTAACATCGGATAAAATATAATGGCTGTCGGTTTCAATTTCTTTAATATAAAGCTTTGCTCCGACAGGTATATCCGCACTGAAAACACCGTTTCCGTTTTCATCAATAGAGATTATCTCCAAAAGACCGTCTTTGGGAATTTCAGTACCATCGGCGGCGGTTATAATTTCATCGGCAAATAGACCAAACTTTATATTCTTATATTCGTCGGCAGCGCCTATTACAAAGGTGCCATCTTTTTCAAGTTCCTTGAGCAAAGATATTACAACCTTTTGTCTTTCGTTATTGATGCTTATATTTTCTGTTGTTACCGCAACTGTTTCGCCGGCATAGGCAAGTGTAACCTCGGTGGGTGTTGGGTTTATAACCATACCGTAGGGTGCCTTTGTTTCTGTAACGGTATATTTACCGAGATAAAGCTGTGTACTTGTAGCAGTTCCGTCTGCACCTGTTGTAACGGTATCTACCACCTGACCCTTTTCGAATCTCTTTGTACCGTCCGGAGTATAGATATCCTCGGCGGCTGTAATTTTAAATTCAGCGCCTTCAAGACCTTTAATCTCAAATACGGGAATATGTTTTCCGTCCTCTTCTTTTACAGTGGAGAAAACTTCACCCTTTTTCTCGATAGTTATCTGTCCCTTTTGGGGCATATTGTTCTTTACTACAGTTACAACATCGCTTGAGCCATCAACTGTAAATTTAACGGGAGTATCATCAAGCACATATCCGTTTGCGGTGCATTGCTCAATGAGTTCATATTCTCCGTAAGGCAGCTGCGCAGGAAGCCTTAACTTACCCGTAGCATCGGTGTAAAAAATATCTATATCGGTAGGAGTAGGATAGCTTATATGCTGGGTAATAAATTCTCCGGTTTTCAGGTCTTTTACCTTAAATCCGACCCCTGCTACAGGGATTACATTGCCTGTTTCTGCATCTTTTTTAACAATGTCTATATGCGCCTTGATTAAAGGGTCGTTGATGATAAAAGAGTAAAAGCCCCAATTTTCCTGTATAAACACATCAAAGGGTTCAGCCATCTTATATCCATCTTCGCCCTTGGTCTGTCTTACCGTATATGTACCATAAGGCAGCATATCTGAATAGGCATTGCCGTGAGCATCAATGGTTAAGCGCTGTCTTTCGGTATCTTTTGCGTTTTCATAAGAACCTGCCGATTTAAGATATATTTCAAACTCGGCGCCAACTTCGGGAGTTTCTATCTGAGTATCTCCATCGCCAAGATGCTTTGTCAGCATTATTTGACCGTATTTAATATTTTCAAATACGGAAATTCCTATAGTATTAAACTCTTCGGTAAAATGATTTGCTTCGTTATCTAAAAACACATTTTCGGTGTTGAGCTTATAACCTTCGCTGGGGGTTATCTCCTTAATGCACCAATCGGGTCCGCAAGGGTAATAATCGGTGATAAAGTATCCGTTTTTATCGGTTGTATATGTAGCAACAAGGTCGCTCCCATCGTACAATCCGTATACGGCGCCTTCAAGGGTAGCATCGCCTTGGCTGAGGCCACGCTTATCTGTATAATCTCCGGTCCAGATAGAACGGTCTAATGAAGGGGCAAAGGCTAAATCGTAATCTATCTTATGTACTTCGATTCTGCACTTTTTAAGAGAGTTGTAGAAATTAAGTTCGGCGGTTTCATTGAACTTAACCGTAACCGATTGAGGCTTTGGTATCACATACCGATAGTCAACATTTATTTCCTCAACCACATAATTTCCAATAGGAAGTCCCGTAAAGATGGCAACACCCCTTGAATCTGTCATTGCGGTTTTGGATATGCTGTCTCCGTAAACGGAAGTACCCGTAAGTTTAAATGTCATATCCCAATTGATAACGTCCTCAGAGGTTTTCGTAACCTTTACCGCACCATACTGATAGTTATTTACAACATTTAGAGTAACAGTAGGCGTGCTGTTATTTATGGTTACTCTCCACTCGGTCTGTCCGTTATCCGTATAATTGGTGGGATATACAGTTTCTTTTACGATATATTCTCCGTAAGGCATACGCTCATTTGAAATGGCATAACCGTTTGAATCGGTAGGTCCTATAAGATACTGTAAAGTGCTGTCTTTAACAGAAGTTGCGGTAAAATATGCGCCTGCAAGAGCAGCACCTGCAGGATTCTTTTTATAAACTTCAATAGCACCCTGATTTTGAATAACGCTTTCGGGGATATGGTAATATGCGTTAGGCTCTGCAGTTTCTTTGCCGCCCGAACCATCAGCCAGCCACCAGATAGGAAGTATTTCGGGGCCTCGGTCATTACCAACGTGAATCATAAAGTCGGTACCCTTATATGTGCCTGAATATACTGCAACATGGGTGTGGCTGTTAGATGCGTTACCAAAGATAACAAGGTCGCCGGGGGCAAGCTTGGTTCTATCAACATTGGATGAGCTTGTGCCGATTTTTTCAAGTTCTCCGGCATTAACAAGTCTGTTAAGTGCCGTCTGCCAGGTCACTACTGCCTGAGAGTTCATACCTGTAGCGTTAATAGCATCGGTAATAAACTGTGTGTCTGCACCTTCGATATTAGGAAGATAATTACAGACATAGTAGGTTACAAAAGCAGCGCAACAAAGACCGTGTTGTTTGAATTTTGCGATATCCGGTGCCAAACCTGTAATAGTCGAACTGTCTGCAACTGTTTCTTTACCTGATAATGCAGTACCGTAGTTTATTCCCGACAGTATTCCTGACGGAATCCTTGAGCCATAGCTACCGCTTTGGTAAAGGGTCCCGTCATCCTTTTGCTGCTGAACATCATAGCCCGTATATTCAAGGGCTCTGAGAATTGGGCTGTCTATCATATTTTCGGGCAGGTCAGATGCCGGAGCCGCAAAAACCGATAAAGGTAAAACGGATAGCAGTAATAATGATGCTAATATAATTGATAAAATCTTGCTTAAGTTTTTCTTCATATTTTCGTCCTTTCATATCCTTATTGCTCATCAGAATTCTTTATTGTTACCGCAATACAGCAGTACCAAACTCCTTCTTCATAGGTAACGCCTACGGCTATATACTGATATTGCTCACTGCCAACATAACTCCAATGGTCAGGGCTATTTCTTGCAAGTTTAGCAAATTTCTCAGCTATGCCTTCTACCGTACCTGCAAAGTCTGCTTTCGCTATGGCTTCTCCGCAGTTGGCAGTATAGTAGGGTTCCCCCGTCATACCGAAAAGCGATGGATCAACATACTGTCCATACTTTAGTGCAGTTGCTGCTGCACGTTCTTCTTTAGTGTCGTGAGCGAAGTTTGAAACTAACTGTCGGCTCCTATACTCTGCATAACATGTCAGTCCGGGCAAAACAACTGCCTTTGATACTCCGAGATTATTACGGTATTCGTTTATATATTCGGCAATTAGCCGAGAAATTTCCGCCGTGTCTTTTTCTGTTGCATATGTTATTGGCGGTATAAAAGATTCCGTATCTTCCGATGAAGACATCGCCGATGAATTTTGAACAGTTTCGCTTGAAACAGATTCTTGGCTTTCATAGGTGCTCTCGATACTTGATAAGCAGATTTCGGTGTTTTCACTCGAAACACTAATGTTGCTGCTTGAAGTTTCACTTGAGGTATCAGCGGAATCTTCTGTTTCACTGCTTACACACTCAAATGAAGAATTGTGGGCAGAAGAGCTTTGTGAGGATATTACTGTTTCATCACTACAGCCAGAAAGCGTTA
>JAZLEK010000073.1:0-4587 GCA_045615225.1 Acutalibacteraceae bacterium
TTTCAGAAGCTGCGCCGTAGAGTTTTCCGATAGTATCGAACATATCTACGAGGCAGAATGTAACGATAAGCATGATAGCAGAGAAGATGCCGCCGATAAATTCGGGAGAGAAGGCATTCTTCCAGGAATCAGCAGTGAAGATAGCAGTGATACCGATATCAGCAAAATCCTTGAAAGGAGTGAATACTTCACCGAGCTCGAAGCTGGGAAGCTGCCAGGTTGCAAGATAGTAAATTACAGAGGTAGCAAGGATACCAACGAGAACTGCGCCCTTAACATTGAGCTTGTTGAGAATTGCAATGATAATGAAACCAACAAGAGCAATAATGGGAGCGGCAAGGTCAGCCCAAGCAACACCGTTAATTTTAACGAACTGAACAAGTGTGTACTGGTTAGCCTGAATGATACCAACGTTCTGGAAACCGATGAAGGCAATGAAAAGACCAATACCTGCGGGGATAGACTTCTTGATACAGTCGGGCATAGCCTTTGCAATGTAGGTACGAGCGCCTGTAATAGAAAGAAGTAAGAAGATAAGTCCCGAAATAAGAATGATAACGAGACCTGCCTGATAACCCTTAATAACGTCGCCGCCTGCGATTACCTGAGGTAATACGAAGGAAACAAAGAAATAAGAGTTAAGACCCATGCCGCAAGACTGTGCAAAGGGAAGCTTTGCATAGAAAGCGAAAAGCAGGGTGCCGATAACCGACGCCAAGATGGTTGCAATGTAAACTGCATTCCAGATGGCGGGAACGCCGGGTACGTCAAAGCTGAAACCAACAATCTGATTAGGGTTTACAATGATAATGTAAGCCATTGCAAAGAATGTTGTAAGACCAGCGATGATTTCTGTTTTGACATTAGAGCCGCGTTCAGAAATTTTGAAAAACTTGTCCATTTTTAACTCTCCTTTTTATTAAATTTAAATGGCAAATATATTATAACAAATAAATAAAAAACTTTCAATAAAATTTAGCGAATTTTGGAAAAACAAATAAAATTTAAATTCTAATTTTGTATATATAAGAGTTTTTCAGTGTGCGCGATTATGCCCGCCAACTTAAATCGAGCAAAACTAAACCGCCGATCACCCATAAAAGAGGCAATCGGCGGTTATTTGATTCTATGTTACTTTTTTAGCTTATTTGCAGGGTCTGCAAAATGGTCCTTGGTTGCTTTAGCCACAACTCCCGAGAGGGCGAAGAGCGCCACGAAGTTTGGAATAGCCATAAGTCCGTTAAAGGTGTCGGCAAGGTCCCAGGCAACGCTTAAAGAGGTTGTTGAACCAACAATAATCATACAGCAGAAGAAAATCTGGTAAACCTTTGTAACCTTTGAACCAAAGAGGTATTCAACGCAACGTGTACCGTAAAGCGACCAACCGAGAATGGTTGAAAATGCGAAGAAGAAAAGCGCAATCGCAATAAAGAGGGAGGCGATTTGGTTACCGTAGATGGTAGCAAAGGCGGAGGTAATAAGCTCGGAGCCAACCTTTGTTCCAAAAGGAATATCAACGCCGCTCATAACAATGGTAAGGCCTGTAAGTGTACAGATAACAAGTGTATCCATAAACACCTCAAACACACCGTAAAGACCCTGTTTTACAGGGCTGTCGGTGTCTGCCGCAGCGTGTGCAATACCTGCCGAACCAAGACCTGCCTCGTTGGAGAAGGCGCTGCGCTTTAAGCCCCAAACGAGAGCTTCCTTAAGTAAGATTCCGCAACCTGCGCCACATACAGCCTGAGGATTGAATGCGCCAACAAAGATACTCTTAAATGCTTCGCCGATATTTCCGATGTTAAGGAAGATAACAATAAGGGCAGAAATTATGTAGAAGAGGCTCATAAAAGGAACCAGAAGCTCGGTAATTTTACCAATTCTCTTAATACCGCCGACAAGCGCAACAAAGCAAATAATTGACAATACAATACCAACAATAAGGCTAACGGTGAAATCGTTTCCTGCAACAGAGGGAACGAATGCGGCAATGGCGCTGTTAACCGAACCGGCAATGCTGTTTGCCTGAGAAAGGTTACCAATACCAAATGAGGCGAGAATTGCGAATGCGGCAAAAGCAACAGCAAGCCACTTCCACTTTTTGCCCATTCCGTTTGTTATGTAGTACATAGGACCGCCAACCCAGTCGCCCTTTTCGTTCTTTTCTCTGTACTTAACCGAAAGGGTAACCTCGCAGTATTTGATAATCATTCCAAAAACGGCGGCAATCCAAAGCCAGAAGATGGCGCCGTAACCACCCATTGAAACCGCAATACTTGTACCGATAATGTTTCCGGTACCAACGGTTGCGGCAAGCGCGGTTGTAACAGCCTGGAAGGGGGTTACCGAACCTTTTTCTGCAGATTGCTTTTTGAATACCTTGCCAATGGTGTTCTTCATTGCATAGCCAAACTTGGAAAACTGAAGTCCGCGGCAGCGGATGGTAAAGAAAAGTCCGCCAAGCATTACGCAGGGAAGAAGAGCGTAGGTCCACGCAAATGTGTTAAGCGGGCCTGTGAAGAAATCTAATATAGCCTTCATAATAATCTCCTCAAAACAATATTTTTACTAAGTAAATATACCACCAAAACGGCACAAAAGCAATATTAAAAAACATTTTGTCAAATCTTTAACGATTTTAGCCAATCTATCACATTGAAACGATAAAGTATATGTGTTATAATGATAAAGTAAATAAGCAAAGAGGTGGTTTGTGGTGCCGCCCCAACCGAAAAAGCATTTAAAATTTAAACCTTAATAATTCGACAAAATAATAAAATTTTCGCGAAAAACCGCCCGAGCAAACGGGCGGTTTTTTTCTAAGCCGAAGGCTCTTCTTTCCCGCCTTGACATCAAGCGGTGTTTGTAGTATAATTTGCGCATTAAAAACGGAGGATTTATAATGAATATAAAAGGATTTAAAGTGAATTTTTTAGGCGACAGTATAACTGAGGGAAGCGGTGTCGAAAATCAGGAAAACCGATACGATAATCGTATTTTTAAAATGTGCGAGCTCTCGGCCGCGAACCGTTACGCCATAAGCGGCAGCCGTTTAGCCCACCAGATTCACCCAAGCGAGAAACCGCGATACGACCTTTGTTTTTGCGGCCGCGCCTATGATATGGACGAAACCGCAGATATGGTAATTGTCTTCGGCGGCGTAAACGACTTCATCCACGGAGACGCGCCTTTTGGTGAAATAGGGGATAAAACCCCCGCAACCTTTTGTGGCGGCGTGTATTTCTTAATGAATTACCTTCGTGAAACCTACCGTGAAAAACCAATCATCTTTATGACCCCCGCCCGTATGTTTTTGCGCCACGAGGTCAGCGATTTGATTCCCTCAACCCACGCCAAAAAGCTTACAAAGGGAAAACCCTTAATTGATTATGTAGAGGTAATTTTACAAACTTCAAAGCAATTCGACATTCACATCCTTAACCTTTACAAGGATTTGGGAATAGACCCCCACAACCCCGAAGATTTCGAAACCTACACAATGGACGGTCTTCATTTTAACGATATCGGCCACGAAAAAATAGCCAATCTCCTCAAAAACTTTATCGATGCAATTTAACAAAAATCCCCGCCGAAAACTCGGCGGGGATTGATTTGTTTATCAGGTTATGACTTATTTCATATCCTTAATAGGAGCCTTTGTCACTATGTGCAAAAGGGGGAAATTACTATCTTAGATTTGTCACACAATACCCATACAAATTTCAACAAGTAAGGCAACAATAACGACAAGGGCTGAAATGATAAATCCGTGAATCATCGGACGTATTCCCGCTTTTTTTAAGCTCGCAAACGAAGTATTGAGACCTATAGCCGCAAGTGCGCTGACCATAAGAAATTTGCTAACACTTTTTGTTCCCGAAACAAATTCGGCAGGAAGTGAAACAAAACTCGCAACAACAGACATGGCAACAAAACCAAGGATAAACCAAGGAAAAATTTTCTTGATGCTGAAGTTGGCTTTCAGTTCATCGGGGTTCTTGCTGTTTTTTAGGGCCTCTTGTTTTTTTAGACGAAGAGAAATAAATGCAAATGTTATCACAGTAGGAATGATGGAGAGTGTTCTTGTCAACTTAACCATAGTGGCAAAATCGCCTGCGCCCTCTGAGAATGCATATCCAGTTGCCACAACGGATGAAGTGTCGTTAACGGCTGTTCCTGCCCAAATCCCGAAAGCTTCGTCGCTCATTCCAATCGCTATGCCCATAATCGGGAAAAGGATAATCATCGCCATATCAAAAAGGAATGTGGCCGACATAGCATAAGCAACATCGTCGTCACTCGCATCGATTGTGGGGGCAATAGCGGCAATGGCCGAACCACCGCAAATTCCTGTCCCCGCTGAAATTAGATTAGAAAGCTTCCAATTAAGGCCCAATGCTTTCCCAATGAAATATCCGCCGCCAAAACAAGTCAGCAGGGTGAAAATCATAACCGTAAGCGACATTTTACCAACTTGAAGAATTGTCGTTATATTCAAAGAAAAACCTAACAGGATAATTGCAAATTTCAAAAGTTTTTTCGATGTGAATTTAACGCCACTCGCAAAAATATCTGTTTTTGTGAGAA
>JAZLEK010000074.1:0-8447 GCA_045615225.1 Acutalibacteraceae bacterium
GATTTTCCTTATCGCCGAACTTTTTGCCGGTGATTTCTTCCATTTTAACAATGTATTCCATAATTTCTGCCTGGATATCATCGTTAATCTTTCTTCCATCTTCGTAATACTGAGTACAAGCCTCGGTAGTTACGGTGAAGCCCTGAGGAACGGGAAGACCGATTTTGGGCATTTCAGCAAGGTTAGCGCCCTTACCGCCGAGGAGTTCACGCATGGAAGCGTCGCCTTCTTTAAAAAGATAGACAAACTTTTTGCTCATAATTTACCTCCTGATTTTTACGGACATTTTTTCGTCCGCTTTTAACAAAGTTATTTACCTACTTAATAGGTATCAACTGATTATATCACACTTATTCTAAAAAAGGAAGTAAAATTTTCATATAAAGAGTTCCAAAAATAAACGATTTTTTACCAATTTTTAGTATATTGTCCACATTTTTAGAGGCAAAACTGCTGTCGAAACGCTGTTTTCTTTAAAAATAAAACGGAGTTGTTATTGAAAAAAACTCTGCTTTGTGTATAATTAAATAAGAAAAAATTTTGGAGAAAAGAATGAACTTTTATTTTTACACACTTGGTTGCAAGGTAAACCAATATGAAAGCCAAATGATTGGCGAGTTGCTCGAAAAATCGGGTCACAATATTGTAAATGAACTTAAAGATGCCGACGCAGTTATTATAAATTCCTGTACCGTAACGGCTGAATCCGACCGCAAGACAAGACAGGCGGTGCGCCGTTTTAAAAGAAACTTAAACGGCGGTTTAGTTGCGCTTATCGGTTGTATGCCGCAAGCTTTTCCGAAAGATGCCGAGGCTTTAAAGGAAGCCGATATTGTAAGCGGAAACCGTACCCCCGAAAAACTTCCCGAAATGATAGAAAAATTCCTTAAAACAGGGGAAAGAATTGTAGACATAACCGCTCACGAACGGGGAGAGCGTTACAACACCCCTGCTCTGAAAAATTTCAATGAGAGAACCCGCGCCTTTATGAAGGTTGAAGACGGTTGCGACCGCTTTTGCACCTATTGCACCATTCCAAAAGCGCGCGGAGATATACGTTCAAGAGATATTGAAGACATTAAAAAAGAAGCTGAAAACCTTGCGAAAAACGGCTTTTGCGAGATAGTACTCGTTGGAATAAACCTTACTTCCTACGGCAAAGATACGGGTCTTGATATTTGCGATGCGGTAGCCGCCGCAGCTGCGCCCGAAGGCATAAAAAGGATAAGGCTCGGCTCACTCGAACCCGACCATATAAGCGATGAAACTCTTGAAAAATTAAGCCGAATTCCCGAATTTTGTCCTCAGTTCCATTTGGCTTTACAGTCGGGAAGCGATGCTACGCTAAAACGTATGAACAGACATTACGACACCGCTTTTTACCGTGATTTGGTAGGAAGAATAAGGGCAAAATTTGAAAACGCTTCTATCACCACTGATATTATGGTCGGCTTTGCGGGAGAAAGCGAAGAGGAGTTCGCGGAAAGTATTGCTTTTTACAAGGAAATCGGCTTTGCAAGGGGTCATGTTTTTGCCTATTCGCGCCGCGCGGGTACCGTTGCCGCCGCCCTTAAAAATCAGGTGGAGGAAGCGGTTAAGACCCACCGCGCAAGGCTCATGGGCGAAGCGGCAAAAGCCTCGGAAGAAGCTTTTGTAAAAGGCCAAATCGGTACTACTGCAAAGGTGCTTTTTGAAACCTATAAGGACGGAATTAACGAGGGTTATAGTGAAAACTACACGAGGGTGTTGCTGAAAAGCGAAGAAAATCTTTCGGGCAAAATCGTAACACTAAAACTCACCGAAGAAATGTTAGAAACATAGTAGGGCGGGGGCTTGCTCCCGCCGTTTTTTTGTTTAAATACCTCAATTAAAAAGAGAGTGCTCCCCCACTTGCTTTTTTTATGTTTTTGTGATAAAATATATCGGTATATTTATATTGTTAAATATCTGTTCACAAATTGCTAAAATTTGTTCGGTAAAATAGCAATATTCAAATAATTTGAAGGAGTAAAAATATGATAGAAGTATCCTCTCTTTCCAAAAGATACGGAAATCACCTTGCGGTTGACAATGTCAGCTTTAGCATAAAAAAGGGTGAAGTTGTAGGCTTCCTCGGCCCTAACGGCGCGGGTAAGAGTACAATAATGAACATAATGACGGGCTACCTTTCCCTTACTGCAGGCTCGGTTTCCATTGATGAATTCAACATTATGGAAAACCCCGAAGAAGCCAAAAAGAGAATTGGTTATCTGCCCGAAATCCCCCCTCTTTATACCGATATGACGGTTAAAGAATACCTTTACTTTATGTATGACCTCAAAAAGGTAAATTTCCCCAAAAAGCCTCATATCGAAGAGATTGCGCGTCTTGTCAAAATTGATAATGTGTACAATCGCCTTATCAAGAATCTTTCAAAAGGCTACCGTCAGCGCGTAGGTATTGCACAGGCGCTTATCGGCAACCCCGATTTGCTTATTTTGGACGAGCCTACCGTTGGTCTTGACCCTAAACAGATTATCGAAATCCGCAATCTTATTTCCCGACTCGGCAAAAACCATACAATTATTCTTTCTTCCCACATTCTTTCCGAAATTCAGGAGGTTTGCGAAAGAATTATAATTATCAACGGCGGTAAAATTATTGCCGACGATACCACCGAAAATCTTTCTAAAAATCTGTCAGACGACCACACCCTTTCTCTTCGCGTTATGGGAAGCGAAGCCGAAATCTATAAGATTTTAAGCGCTGTTCCGGGCGTAAAGAGTCTTCGCTATGCAGGCAGCAAGGAAGAGGGCGCGGTTGATTATATTATTGAACCTAAGGAAAACTGCGATATAAGAGCGGCCGTTTCCGACCGCCTTTGCGAACGCAAAAAGACAATTCTTTCCTTCCGTTCTAATGAAATGACCTTAGAGCAGATATTCCTCCGCCTGACCGATGCGGCCGATAGGGGAACACAGTTGCTCACCATGGCTAAAAAGAACGAAGAAACCGCCAAGGTTGAAATAGACCTTGAACACGGTGAAGCCACCGTAATAGAAGAAACAAAAACAGAAGAGGAGGAAAATTAAATGACCGCAATTTTTAAAAGAGAATTCAAATCTTATTTTACTTCTCCTCTCGGCTATGTTTATCTTGCAATCTTCCTTTTCTTTGAAGGTTATTTCTTTGTAAATCTCTACGGTTACGGAAGCCCCAACAACGAAATTATTTTCGCTTCGCTTTCAACGGTTGTTGTCCTTGTAACCCCCGTTCTTACAATGCGCCTTTTATCAGAAGAGCGCCGCCAAAAAATCGACCAGGCTCTGCTTACCGCCCCTGTAACTATCAGCTCAATCGTTCTCGGTAAATTTTTAGCCTCGGTTGCGGTTTACGCCCTTGCTCTTTCCCCGATTGTTCTTTTTGAGCTTATAGTTACCCTGCTTTCCACACCGAATTGGCTCGTTTTCTTAAACGCTTGGCTTGGCGCAATGCTTATAGGCGCCGCCCTTATTGCTATAGGTATGTTTATATCTGCCCTTACCGAAAGCCCCATTATTTCCTGTATTTTAACCCTTATAACCTTCCTTCTTTTAATGGTTTTACCCTCACTTGCTTCTCTTTCGGGAATTGAATGGGTTGCCGCCGCCGCAAATAAAATTGCCTTTGTAAACCTGTTTTCAAGCTTTATTTCTTCAATTTTCCACGTTGTAGACGTTGTCTTTCTTTTATCTGTAATTGCTGTCTTTGTCTTCCTTTCAATCCGTGCGGTTGAACGCAGAAGATGGGCTTAAAGGAGGTGCCGCATTATGAAAAAATTATTTGCTAAAATTTTCGGCGGTGAAAAGCCGAAGAAACTTAAAAACAAAGCGGCGCTTAAGCAGGGCGGTTACGCTATTGCCATCACAGCGGTCGTTGTTGCCGTTGCCGTTGCAGTTAATCTGCTTTTTGCAATTATCGGTGAAAGAGTAAACCTCGATATAGATATTTCTCTTTCGGGCGACAATACCCTGTCCGAAGAAAACGTAAAATATATTAAGGAACTTAAAGATAAGGTTACAATCACCGTTTGTGTAACCCGAGAAGATTTCGCAAGCGGCACAGAATATATCGCGCAAAACGCCTTTAACGCAACCGATGCCACAGGCACAAACGACGGTGTTTATAAATATTATGAACAGTCGCTGAATCTTCTCGATTTATATGATGTCTATTCCGATAACATCACCCTTAAGTTCGTAGACCCCTATGACCCCTCTTTCTCTGAAATCACAAAGAAATATACAAATGCAACCCTCGGCGATATTATTGTTGAATGTGAAAAGAGCATAGGCGGTGAAAAATACACCAAAAACGAAATTTTAAGCTTCGATGATATCTATTATTTAACCGAAGATGATAATTCCTACGGAAGCATGTTCGGCTCAAGCTATAAATCTTATACCGTTTCGGGTAATAAGCTTGAATCTGCACTGACCAGCGCAATTTTCAAAGCAACCTCTGACGAAACCCAAAAGGCTATGGTCTTAGAGCACCACACCAAAAAGGGCAATGTCAACGATTATATTGACTATTTAAAGCAGAACAACTTTGATGTTGAAATTTTCAGCGAATATGTTCTTAATGAGCTTAGCAGTGATATCGACCTTTTAATCATTGCCGAGCCTCAGGAGGATTTTGCCGCAGAAGAACTTGATATTATTGATGAATGGCTCAAAAACGGTGAAAAAAGAGGCAAGGGTATGATGTTCTTTGCCGATGCCACAGCCCCCGATACCCCCAACCTTGATGCATATCTCGAAGAGTGGGGAATTGCCTTTGATGAGGGCGTTCTTTACGAAACCGAAGCCAACTATCAGGTTTTCGGCGACCCGACAACAAATATGTTTATTCCGGCAGAAGTTGAAAACGAAGACGATATAACCAAGGAATATGCCGATATTATGAATGGTAATCAGGCAATTTCTGGCGGAAACTCACCCATTCTTCAGGTGTTTAAGGAAGAGGGTATCCGCATCACCACCCCCATCGCAGTCACCCCATCAGATACCGTTGTAATCAAGCCCCTGTCCGAAAAATCCGATTGGACACCCGATGGCTCTTATGAAAAGAATCAGCATATCGGTGTGCTTATGGCAAGTGAATCCACCTATACTGATAACATTCTTTGCACAAGCTATGTTTGCGCCTTCGGAAGCGTTCAGTTTGTCGACCCATATTGGTTTTCTACAGGCTATGATATAAACTCTGAGCTTATACTAAATTCTGCAAAGCTTATAAGCGGAGCTTCAACTGAGGGAGTTTCCTTCACAATGAAAAAGATGAATGATTCCACCTTTACCGACGTTGTAACCTACGATTCTATTCAGGTTATGACAATAATCTTCCAGTGGATTCTCCCCATCGCCCTCATTATAACAGGAGTTGTTGTATTCATAAGGAGGGCTCGTCGATGAGCGATTTTGAAAAGGACAAAAATATGCCCGAATTTGAGTCGCGCGTTTATGAGGTAAGCGAAGAAGACTCTACAATATTTTCGGCGCCAGAAATACATCGCGATAAGGTAAAAAAAGGCGTAAAGCTTAAAAAGATGATAACCGCGGCGGTGGCTTTGGTGCTTGTCGCCGCTGTTACGGTTACGATTGCCGTAACTATTCCGCCTCTTCTCGATGAAGATAAGGATGAAAACGAAGAAATCAACCCCAAAATGATGGATAAGGCTCTTTTTGACGGGGTAGACAGAGTTACCCTGAAAAGAGAAGATGCTGTCATTGAATACAAGCTCGTTGAGGCCGAAAAACAAACCGAAGACGATGACGGCAACAAGGTTACCGAAAAGGTTAAAGAATGGGCGCTCAAAGAGGTTGACCCCACGCTTACCGATTATGCCAATATAGATAATACCGTAAACAGCTATATGGAACAGCACTACACCAAAAAGGTGAGCGACAACAAAAACGACGGCAGTAACTATGGCTTCGATAAACCCATCTATCAGGTAGACTTTTATAAAGAGGGAAGCGATGATATCCATCTTTCCCTTTATATCGGCGGAGAAAACCCTGCCAAAACAGGACGCTACGCAACAACCAGCCGTGATGATGCTGTTTACTATATTGCGGGTGTCAGCGAGTTTTACCATTACCAAAAGAATCTTACCGACTTTGTCGAGCCCGAATCAATTCCCGCTATCGCTAAGGATAAGGAATACAGTGACGACAACTTCACCGAAGGTCAGCTCGTTATATGCGATAAGGTTGTGGTTGGAGGAAATGTGCTTGGCGATACCTATACCATAGAATCTCAAAAAGCCGACAATGTCACAACCTTTACTTCCTATAAAGTAACAAGCCCCACAAAGCGTCCTGCAAACGACGATAATGTTGGCAATATAGTAGCGCTCTTCTCCTACGGAATCGAATCAACAGGCTGTTATTCCTATACTGTTACCGATGAAGATATTAAAAAGTTCGGTCTTGATAAGCCCGATTTTGAAGCAACCGTTTATGTTGATAACATAATAAGAAGCTTTAAGGCAACAAAACAGTCAGACGGGAATTATGCGGTTTTCTATGAGGGAAACAAAACAATAATGTCTGTTCCCGAAAGCTCAATAATCCCTGCAACCTATGACCGAAGCGACCTTTTCAACACACTGCTCTTTATTGAGAATATTACAAACGCCCAAAGCGTTACGGTCGAATCGGGAGCGTCAAAGGTTACATTTGATATCGTTACAAAACACGACGAAGAAAATGATACCGATTCGCTCGAAAAGGTAACCTGTAACGGAAAGGAACTTGAGAAATCCAACTTCCAGAATTATTATCAGTATCTTGTCGGTATAAAGGCTCAGTCCTACGAAGAGCACGATACAAAGGGTATGACCCCCGATACCGTTTTAACCCTTACCCATAAGGGCGGAAAAAGCGGTACCACCGTTAAATACTATAAAATTACAAACGCGCGTTATCAGGTTGAGGTGAACGGAGTTAAGATGGGACTGATAAGCTCATCTGAACACACCCGCATAATGAAATATGCGCTTAATGTAGCCGAAGATAAAGAATATAACGCAAGATAAAAAACGACCCCGCGGGGTCGTTTTTTATCTTGATATTTCCAAAATTCTGTGTTAAAATTGGTAATCATATTGTTAGAGTAGAAAAATCAGCGTATAGTGTCGCTTGGACGGGGAGTTGCCGAGTGAACGAAGGAATTTTCCGCGGTTGGTTTTTCGCATCCCGCTAACCTAAAGGAATCTGTTTGTTCTCTTTCCTCGCGGATTATTAGTGGGGGAGGAGGCTTTTTTATAATGAAAAACAAAAAACATCTTTTTTCCCTTATTCTGACGGCAATTCTTACCGCCGTAACGGTTGTGTTAAGCCGTTTTTTATCAATTAATATATGGAATATGAGCATCGGCTTTTCCTTTGTAAGCCTTATGCTTTGCGGAATGTTGCTCGGCGCCTTTTGGGGCGGTGTCTGCGGAGCCCTCGCCGAT
The DNA here is from genome assembly GCA_045615225.1 of Acutalibacteraceae bacterium. Taxonomy (GTDB): domain Bacteria; phylum Bacillota; class Clostridia; order Oscillospirales; family Acutalibacteraceae; genus SFWF01. The sequence goes on from JAZLEK010000074.1 coordinate 7,484, forward strand.
TTTATCGGCGCCTTGCTTTTCCCCTTTGGCCCATATTTCCCAGGCTTTACGGTAACCGCCTTTTTAAGCGGCGCTGTTTTTGGCTTTGTTGGTAAGGTTGCAAAGGAGGAAAAAAGCCGCGCTAAATTTGTTCTTTTAACCGTTTTGCTTCTTGCGTTAAAGGAACTTGTTTGTTCAATTCTTTTAAACTCTTTGTGGATAAGTTTGCTTTATTCCACCCCGTTTGAAGCGGTAATTATTTCAAGGCTTCCGCTATCATTAGTGACCTTTGTTTTAGAAATACTTTTTGCAGTTGTTTTAAGAGAAACCTTAATTCCAAGAATTAAAAAGGAGATATAATATGTCTGTTTTTACCGATAAAACCGTATTAAACGCTCGGCCCGAAGGTGTTAGCGATAAAGAAAATAAGTGCTACGATGCGCTCGAAAAATTAGGAATACCCTTCGAGCTTGTGCGCCACGAGCATATTGGCACAATTGAAGGCTTAATTGAGGTTTGTGAGGTGCTTGGCGCATCAATTCATAAAAATCTCTTTTTGTGTAACGCCCAAAAAACCGATTTTTATTTACTTATAATGCCGGGCGAAAAACCTTTTAAAACCAAGTTTTTGTCACCTCAGCTCGGCTGTTCGCGCCTTTCCTTCGCTTCCCCCGAACATATGGAAGAAATGTTAAACTGCACCCCCGGTTCCGCCTCGGTTTTAGGTCTTATTTTCGATAAAGATATCAAGGTCCGCCTTATAATTGATAAGGATATAAAAGATATGGAATACTTCGGTTGCCACCCCTGTGACAATTCAACCTCTCTTAAAATAAAAACCGAAGACATACTGGATAAATTCATCCCCTCAACCTACCACACACCAACCTTTGTAGAACTGTAAAACAAAAAGACGACTCGTAACGAGTCGTCTTTTTTTATGATGTTTGTGATTTACACAAAATGATGTTATGTCCTGCGGACA
>JAZLEK010000075.1:0-39992 GCA_045615225.1 Acutalibacteraceae bacterium
CCTCGATGAAGCGACAACACTCGCGCAAAAGGGAATGAAGCTCGACCTTATTTCAGAGGAGCTCGATATTTTAAGGGCTCTTTCGAAGGAAAAGGGAATAGGGCTTAAGGAGTTTGTGAAACAGCTTGAGGGCGAAAGCAAAACGCGAAGGATAAACCTTCTTCGCGAAAAATATGCCGAAGACCCCGAACTTGGCGAACTGCTCTCTACCCTTGGCGCAAAAGGGGAAGACGATGAAGCAGAAAAACTGCGTACCGAGCTTCCCGAAGTTGTCATTGAAGAAATACCGCAAGAGGTCAAGGCGGCCGCAAATTTAAGTGGAAGAGGACTGTTGCTTGAGTATTTGCTGTATGAACACAGACAACACACAGCGAGGGAAAGTGAGGAGATAAGACAGGAAAAAACAAGGGCTGAAAGCCTTGGGCCGCTTTCTTCTTCCTCGCAAAACACCGCAGATTCCGAATTTGTTAAAGGAATCTGGGGCAAGTAAATAAAATTTAAGGAGAAAAAATTATGTCAATTAATTCTATTGCATCGGCTGAAATGTATACAGGCGAGCTCGATAAGGTATTTACCGCAAAGAGCGCAACCGCATTTTTTGCCGATAACGCCCTTCGCACCCGTTTTGTTGGCGCGAAGACTGTAATTATTCCCGATGTGGAATTTGTCGGACTTACCGACTATAACCGCGCAGGCGGTTTTGAAAACGGCGCAGTAACCGTACAGAATACATCCTACACAATGACAATGGACCGCGCTCGTTCACTTCAGATTGACCGTGAGGATATGGACGAAACAGGAATCGCATCTTTAGCTGGCAAAATCCTTGGCGAATATGTTCGCACAAAGGTTGTTCCCGAATGCGACGCCTATGTTCTTTCCAAGCTTGGCTCTATCTGTATGGCAAAGGGCAATCTTGTAAACGGAGATATGGCTACCCCTTACGAAGCTTTCTTAAAGCTTGTTGGTGAGGTGCAGGCTGTGGCAGGCTATGATGAAGAGCTTGTTTGCTTTGTTGATTCCCACGCTTATGCCGCTTTAATGTCTACCGACGAGCTTACCCGTATGATTACCGTTTCTGATTTCAAGCAGGGCGAGGTTAACTTAAAGGTTAAAGCTATAAACGGCGTTGCAATTATTCCGGTTGTAAGCGAACGTATGAAGACCGCTTATAAGTTCGGTGAAAACGGCTTTAAGCCCGCCGATACCGCAAGTGAAATCTTTATGCTTGTTCTTCCTAAAAACGCGGCTCACCTTGTTAAGAAGACCGAAAATATGCGAGTTTTCACACCCGAACAGAACACTGCGGCAGATGCCTATAAGTTCGATTACCGCGTTTATTACGATGTTTTCGTAAAGGCTTCTGCAATGAACTCTATCTGGGCTTGGATTTCCGCACCCTTGACCATCAATGCTCAGCCTTTTGACATTGAAACCGTAGAGGGCGCCGTTAGTGAGACCTTAAATGTAGAAGCAACAGGCAACTCTCTTACCTATCAGTGGTATAAGTGCGATACAGCCTCAGGCAAGGGCGAAGCCAAGATAGCAGGCGCTACCGCCGCTTCTTACAAGCTTCCCACCGACCTTGAAGCCGGCAAGCACTACTATATCTGTAAGGTAACAGCCGACGGTAAAAACACAGTTAATACCGACATTGTAACCGTTACAGTAGAATAATTTACATCCTAAAGACCTAAGGCGCAGATTCTGTGCCTTAGGTACACTTAAATTAAGGAGGAATTTTATTGAATATTAGTCCCGAAAAGGTTTTTTTAGAATACGAAGAGGCAAGAAAATTCAAGTCCTCCATCGGACGTCACGGACTTTTTGAACAAAACCGTATTAACGAAAGATTTTTTATTGGCGACCAATGGCACGGCGCGGCGGTAGGAAGTGAAAGGCCGCTCGTTCGCCATAACATAATAAAACGTATCGGCGATTATAAAATATCACAGCTGACGGGGACACCCATATCGGTTAAATACTGCGCCGAAGGCTTTTCTCAAAATCTGGTTAAAGCAAAACAAATTGAAAGTGAGCTTAGCGAGCTTTCTAAAGGCGAGAGCTGTATCTACGCGCCCCTTAAATCTGAAAATGAGGTGGAGCTTATGGTATCTGCCCTTAATTCATATCGTCAAACAACCGCCGCAAGAGTAAAACTCAGGTCGGTAATCGATGCGGCGCTTAAGGATGCGTTTATCAGGGGAACGGGTGTGGTTTACACCTATTTTGACCCCGATATTAAAACAGGCCTTTTTGCCGACAAGGCGGGCGGGAAACAAATACTCGGCGACATTGTGTGCGAGAGAATAAAAATAGAGGATGTCTATTTTGCCGACCCTACTGTTTTAAATTTGCAAAAACAGCCCTATATAATTTTAACCGAAGAAAAAAGCTCAAAAGATTTGGCAGAAGAAGCCGAACGCTTTGGCGCTCCAAAACATACGGTAGCCAAACTTCGAGCCGGGAGTGATACCAAGAAAACCGTATTCACAAAGCTTTTTAAGAAAAAGGATGAAAACGGCGAAACTAAGGTTTTTGCGCTTCGCACAACCGAAGACACGGTTATACGAAATGTTTTTTGTATGGGCATAGCACTTTACCCGATATCAATTTTTGCCTGGGAAAACCGCGACGGCTGTATTTATGGAGAGAGCGAAATCACCTATATCATCCCCAATCAGATAGCAATAAACCGAATGATAACGGCTTCAACCTGGTCGTCGATTACGTCTGGAATGCCGCTGATGGTTGTAAACGGTGATTTGGTTAGCGGAGAAATAACCAACGACCCGGGTCAGATAATAAAGGTTTACGGCGCCGCAGAAGAGATAAATTCGGCGGTCAGCTATGTAAGTCCGCCCGACTGCTCATCGGGTTATAACGAATCGGTAAATAACCTGATTTATAACACCTTAACCCAGTGCGGCGCTAACGAGGCGGCGCTTGGCGACCTTGACGCAACCAACACCTCGGCAATTATCGAGCTCAGAGAAGCCTCATCGGGATACCTGATACCCCTTAAAAATCGCTTTTACGATTTTTGTTGCGATATTGCAATTATTTGGTCGGAATTCTTTTTTGCTATGTACGGCAAACGCTGTCTGAAAATTGTCGACAAAAACGGAGTTTGGTATTTTCCTTTTGACGCTTCGCGTTATAAGAATTTGGTGCTTAGCGTTACGGTTTCGGCAAAAGAAGCAATCACAAGGGGCGAACGCGAAAATATGGCGGCGCTGAGTGAGCTTTTGTCCCAAGGCGCTATAACTCCCGCGCAGTATATCAAAAGATTGCCGTCAGGACTTATCAGTGATGCCGAAGATTTAATAGAAGAGCTTAAAGGAGCGGAAAAATATGAACGGATATAAATTGCTTGAAGACTCTGCCCGACTTATCGGGCTTGAAGCGGTCGATGAAAACCTGAAAATCATAGGTCTTCCTATTGTGAATTCGGTTATTACTGAGCTTGGATATGCCGAAGTTTCCTCTCTTTATGAAAAAATCGGAATTTCGTCTAAAAGGGTTTGTAATGCTCTTCGCTTTGGCGTGGCTTCGCTTATTGCGGCTGCAAGAGGTGACAGCGAAAACGGGGCTGTTATGAAGGAAAAGTATTCGGCCTATTATACAAAGCTTAACTCTCATATTGAAAAGGTGTGCGATGTTTTGCCAAAGGGGGAATTCTGATGGCAAATAGCGGTATCAAAAAAGAAACCTTAACCGCCGACAAGTTTAATATAAAAAGTCTTGTAAACTGTGTAAGACACGGGGACAGTTTTGAAGGTCGCAAGGGCTTTTATACAAAGCCAGAGGATTTTATTTTTAAAATTGATGGCAGCGAAGCCTTTGATATGAGTTTTATTACAACCGATTGCTATTTATTTTTAGACGGCAAATATGGTCGGGTAGCCGTAAACATTGCCGATAATCTGATGGACAGCATAACATATAACATAATGCTTATATGCGACGACAAAACCACCATCCCACTTGGAAAAATCAATTTTACAACTTCGGGCGAAGCCATGGGATTCCCCGACACCTTTGCGGTTTTTAGCGGAAAAGCAAACCAAGGAGCGGGAATTTATCTTATATCAAGGCGGCTTTATGATAAGGACTATCCCGATATGATAAGCGTAAGAGAACTTAGCAGTGACAGAAAAAGCTGGATACTTCTTACCGAATCTTTAATATATACTCCGCTTGTTCTTGCGAACGGAAGAGGCGAAGCATATCATAACGCCGAAGTTTCGGGACGTGCATTAAGCCTGCCCGCGCCACTGCTTTTTGAAAGCAAGAATATGCTTAATCCGAGGTTTAAAGCGGCTTACACAACCGACGGAGCATCGTATGGATTTTCGCTTCCCTTTTCTAAAATAGACAACACTTCGGTTATTGCCGACCTTTTTTATAAAGGTGAAAAATATAATCTTAAAATAACAGGCACCGCTACAAAATCGCCCGCGGTTTTAATAGACTCGGCCGAGGTTATTATGAATGTTGACAGAAACGAGAGCAGAGTCTATTTCACTCTGAAAAACGGCGGTTATTGGGTTCCGGAATTTACGGGCAGCGTTAACAACCTTTGTTTTACCGCCTATAAAACGGTAAAAGAACACATAAAAAAGGTTGGAGCCATAGCGGCAAGCCAAAGATTAGAGGGAGAGGTTACGCTATTGTATAAGAGCGCAACCGAGCCATCGTGTGTGCTAATAAACAGCCCAACCGACCCGCTCTATTTTCCCGAAAACACAGCATCGTTGCTTGGCAGCTCTGCGACCAAAGTCGACCAAACGCTACAGGCAAACGGAAACATTTTTGCTTTTAAAGCGGGCGAAATCTACCTGTCAAAAATAAAGGCATATACACCAAACAAAAAGACAGTGAGTGTTCTCGGAAGTTTATGTGAAACCGATGAATACAGACTTTCGTTTAAAAAAGCGGCTTCTTTCCCCGGGGAAGCAATATCTAAAACCATAAAGGAGATAAACGGCGAAATACTCTTCCAAACAAAAGATGGAGCCGTATGGAAGGTTAAAGCATCAAGCGGCGCATCGCTTTTCCCCGAAAAAATTGGGCAGCTCAGCGAGGTTTATAACTTTGCCCTTTCGGATAAGGACAGATATATGCTTATAAAGGATGAGAGAGCCACTGTATTTGAAAAAATAAAAGATGGATATTTAACAGGAGAATGGCTATTGCCCGAAAAGGCGGTGGGAGGCTTTTCTTATGTAGGGAAAACACTTTTCTTGTTTGAGTACCGCAAAGACGCGGTGTATATGATATATCCCGCCGAATATGGCGGAGAAAAGGACGTAAAATTTGTTTCGGAACACATAACAGAAGAATTCGATATTAAATCGGAGGTTTGCCTGTCCGTTTTAAAAGACGACGAAAACCAAAAAAGAATCTTCAAAATAACCGTTTCAGGCGAGGGAGATATGCTTGAACTTGAGCTTTTAAACGGTGAAAAAACGGTTATTAAAAGAAGGGCGCGATTTAAAAACGGGTTTGCAGAAATTTATATGGGCGCCAATATTATAAGAGGGTATGTAAAGCTGTCTTTTTGCAAATCGGCAAAAATTGACAAAATTTCTACCCTATTTAAAAGTAAGGAAGTGAAATAGTGGAAAAAACATTAAAATATACCTTAACGCTTGACGGAGCCTTCCCCGAAGAAACGCTTTTGGGCGGAATTCAGGGAGAACATAGGGCAACGGCAATAATTTTTGAGGCAGACACCTCTCTGGAATCAAAAATTTCTCTTTTAAAAAAAGAAGGTAAAACTATAGAAGCCGAAATTAAGGCCGTAACGGCGGCAGGTGAATGTGTAGACCGAGCAAAACAAACAGGCGACAATCTTTTTTCACCTTTTTATCTTACCGACAGGGTAACTTCGTCGGGTCTTGATGTGATAATTGTTTTAAAGCTTCTTATAAGTGAAGACCAAAAAGAAATTTGCAAGGCGCAAATAAGATTGTCCTTTATTCCGTCGCCTGTTTTCTGTGAGTTTGAATCAGAAAATAAGAGCGAAGCCGAACAGCTTTCTAAGAGGGCGGAAGAAATTAATGCTGAGCTTGAAGAAAAGGCGGACGACATCACAAAAACAATCGAGCAAAAGCTTGAAGCCGTCAAAACCGCTGCAACTCTTACGGCTCAGCAATTAAAAACCGTTAAGGAAATTGCCGATGAAGCAAACCGGACAAAGCTTGCTCTTGAAAGCGGAACGGAATTTGTTTTCCTTGGGGGCGATGCTTTTGAGAACGGAGGAGAGGCCTTCCTCATTGATGGGGAGCTCTCAAACGCGAGCGTCAATCCAATAGCCAATAAAGCGGTTGCAAATGCTATCGAAGGAATAAACGAGGATATCAAAACCGCAAACCAAGAAATAACGGTTTTGAGGGAACGAGATTATATCGTCGAGCAAGGAACAAGCGGAATATGGACTTACCGAAAGTGGGCGAGCGGTATTGCGGAGTGTTGGGGTGGTTACTCTTCAATGACTCCGTGGGAAGGAGATGGGGGATATTCAACATTAAATGTTGATTTGCCTTTTTCTTTTATTGCTTCTCCAACAGTGAATTGTTCAGGGTATCAACAAGCGACTGCCGGTTCTTATGTAACAATGACAACAGCAACCAAAACAATGGTTTCTGCTTTTATGAGAACATTGAACCAAGCACTCACAGAATATCCGTGTTGGTTCGATTTTGATGTCAAAGGCAGATGGAAGGAAGGAGGTTAAGCAATGGCAAATAAAATATATTTAAATTCAACGTTTGGTTACAGGGAAGATACCCTTAAAAACTGGCAAACGGCAAACCCTGTGCTTGAAAAAGGCGAAATTTCCTTTGTTCGTGACGGTGAAAACGGAAGATTTGTTAAAATCGGCGACGGTCATACGGCATGGAATTCTCTGCCGTTCGCCCCTCTTCCCAAAGGAGAAAAGGGCGACCAAGGTCCTGCGGGAGAAAGAGGAAAAGACGGCGCCGACTATGTTCTGACCGAAGCCGATAAGTTGGAAATTGCCGATATGGCAAAACCCGTTGCCGACCAAACCTATAACCCCGAAAGTGCCAACGCCCAAAGCGGAACGGCGGTAGCCGAAGCGGTTAGCCCCGCAATACTAAACGATTTTGAGGTTATCGCCGAGGGAGAACTCACCGAGTCGGTAAATACGATTCTTATTGACAAGGACAAAGACGGTAACTCCTTAGCCTTACAAGATGTTGTTTCTTTTTACTTTTATAGCCCTAAAAACGAAAAAGCGAACAATGTAACAATAGTTATTAATAATAAACTTGTAGGGCAAGCACCGACAATGAAAGCTACTTCGGAAAACTATTCTAAAGCTTTTTCGATATACACCGGCTGTCAATGGGAAACGTTTTGTCTTGATGGTGCTTGGACTGGCTTGGGTACTGTGCAAGCCAGAGGTATTAACCCTTTAGCACCGCAAGATGCAAAAACACATAATAGAGTAAACACTATAAAACTCTATTGCTATAACAGTGCGGATGTTTTTCCTATTGGCTTTAAATACAAAATATACGGCAGGAGGGCAAAACAATGAGAATTTGCGAAAATGGTATTTACAGAGATATGACCGCAGAAGAAATTGCAGAAATGCAGACAGCCGGCCCCTCTATCCCCTATGAGCAAAGGGTTGTAAATCGTATTAGAGAGGTCTATTCTGTTGACGACGAACTTGCGCTGCTTCGCCAAAGGGTATTAAAGCCGGGTGAATTCGAAAAATATTATGATTTTGTCGAACAAATAAAGGAGGAGGAAAGAGATGTTTAAAATTGCGCTCACCGCAGGACATTACCGCTATACAGCGGGTAAGCGCTGCCTTAAAAAGCTTGATAAAAACGAAACAAGAGAATGGGTACTTAATGACCGCATCTGCGATAAGATAGAAAAACTTTTATCTGCGTATGAAGGTTATGAACTACTCAGAACCGATGACACCACCGGAGAAAAGGCTATTGAAATTGAGGAAAGAGTAAAAAAGGCTAACAACTGGAAAGCCGATTTTTATCTGTCTGTTCACCACAACGCCGGAATTCTTGGCGGCAAAGGCGGCGGTATAGTCGCCTATGTTTGCAAGGGCTGTTCAGACAAGTCAAAAGAGTGGCAAAAAGATTTATATAATTCTCTTATCAAACATACCAACCTTAAGGGTAACCGAGCCACACCTCTTGCAAGCTCAAACCTTTACGAGGTTAAAAGCACAACAATGCCGGCAGTACTGCTTGAACTTGGGTTTATGGACAGCGCAACCGATGTTCCCGTAATACTTACCGAACAATATGCCGATTCTTGCGCCAAGGCGATTTGCGAAGTTATTGTAAATCGCGCAGGCCTTAAAAAGAAGGCTGAACCAAAGAAGCTTTACCGCGTTCAGGTAGGCGCCTTTTCTGTTAAGAAAAACGCCGAAAGCTTAGCAAACGAGCTTAAAGCAAAGGGATATTCGGCGGTAATTAAAGAGGAAGCCGTAAAATGAGCGACGCCGTTTTAGTTGCCATAATCGGACTTTGCGGTTCGGGTATGGGGTCGCTTGTCGGCGCGCTTGTTTCAAATAAGGTGTGGCAATATCGGATTGAGCAACTTGAGAAAAAGGTTGAGGGGCTTGGCGCGGTTATTGAAAAAACCTACAAGCTCGAAGAGGAACACAACCTTTTTGATGAAAAATTCAAGGTGGTAAACCACCGAATAAGCGACCTTGAAAGGAGGGTTCAGTAATGGACTTTTTAAAGGATTATATGGTTTTTGCAGTTGTCGGAATCTGCCTTTGTGTAGGATATATCATTAAAAAGGTAATAGCAAAGGACATTTTCGACCGCTTTATACCTCTTATTGTCGGCATACTCGGCGCAGGACTTAATATCTGGATAAATATGGACGTTTCGCCTGAAATAATTCTTGGCGGACTTGTTTCGGGTCTTGCATCCACAGGACTTTACGAAGCCTTTCACCAATTTATAAAAAAATAATTCCTCGCAAAGCAAAACTCGGATGAGGTGCAACTTTGCACAAAAAAACTCCACCCGCAAAAGCGGGTGGAGAAACAATTATTTTCTTCCAATCTTAAGGTGGTCAAAACAAAGAAGAAGCAGTCCGATGAAAATATAAACGGTTGAAAGAAGTGAAATATATCCGCCGAGGTTACCAAGCGCTGTGCCTGCTCCGAAAAAATAAACCAGAGTTCCTTTTGCAAGTGAAGATAAAAAGTAAACCAGGAAATAACCTATGGCTGATTTGAAAACACTCTTTTTGGGGTAGGAAAGAGGAAAAATATATTTAAGCATTATTTTTCTCCTCCGAAAGCTTCATCGGCTTTTATCATAATAGCGCATTCAATTCTCTTTTTGTGGAGCTCACAGCCAAGCTTATAAACCCCTGTAACCGAACCGGTTGAATTATAAGCGTTAGCGGCGCAACCGCCCGAACAATACATTCTTGCAAAGCAGTTATCACATTCCTCGTGGGAATAAATGTTGCAGTTTTTAAACTGGTCGCAAACTTCGGCGTTTGTAACACCATCGTTAACGTTGCCAAGCAAAAAGTCGGGGTTGCCAACGAACTGGTGACAAGGGTAAAAATCTCCTTCGGGGGTAACCGCCATATATTCGGTACCGACACCGCAGCCCGAAACGCGTTTTACAACACAAGGTCCGCCGTCTAAATCTATCATATAGTGGTAGAAGGTAAAGCCTTCTCCGTTTCGTTCTCTTCTTATCATTTCCTTTGCCAAAACTTCATACTGTGTAAGAAGTTCGGGCAAATCTTCCTCTTTTAGTGCATAGGGCGCCGAAGGCTCGGCCACAACAGGCTCAATAGAGATTTCTTTAAAGCCAAGGTCTGCCATATGAAGAATGTCGGCGGCAAAATCTTTATTAAAACGGGTGTATGTGCCGCGTATGTAATAATCTTTGCCTTCGCGTTTTTCAACAAACTTCTGAAACTTAGGTACAATAGTATCATAAGAACCCGCACCACCGCGGTTTACCCTCATACGGTCATTAACCCCACGTCTGCCGTCAAGGGATAATACAACATTGCTCATTTCCTTGTTGCAAAAATCCATTATCTCATCGGTCAAAATAATACCGTTTGTGGTATAGGTAAAGCGGAAGTTTTTACCTGTGTCGGCCTCTCTGCTTCGACCATAGGCGACAAGCTGCTTTACAACCTCAAAGTTAAGGGAAGGCTCTCCGCCAAAAAAGTCAACCTCAAGGTTTTTTCTGCTTCCCGAATGGTCAATAAGGTAATCGAGCGCCTTTTTACCCACTTCATAAGACATAAGACCTTTCGGTCCGTGGTATTCGCCTTCACATGCAAAGCAGTATTTGCAGGCAAGATTGCAGTCGTGGGCAACGTGAAGACAAAGCGCTTTTATAACCGACTGACGTTTTTTGAATTCTTTAGCCAAAGCGCGGAACTTGTCTTCGGTAAAAAGTTTTCCTTCAGCCTTTAAAGCTTCAATATCTTCAAAAACTGCTAAAACATCGGCCTCGGTTACACCGTGAGCTTTTATAGTATTGGCAAGGATTTCATCCTTGGTAAGTTTATCGTAGGCGGAAATAATATCAAAGGCCACCTCGTCCACCACATGAACACAGCCCGAGTTTACATCGAGAATGATATTGTATCCGTTTAATTTATAAGCATGTATCATAACTACCTCTTACAGAAAAATAGCCGCCTGTATGGCGGCTACTCAACTTAAATTAATTATTTCTTAGCCTGTTCGCACTTCTGGTTAGCAACAGAGCAGGAAGTCTTGGAAGCAGACTGACAAGAGGTCTGGCACTCACCGCAACCGCCCTTTTTAGCAGAAGCCTCAAGGTTTCTTGAAGATAAGGTCTTAATTCTTTCCATTTTTCCTAACCTCCTTAGGTTAATTTACCTTATAATGCTATCATATTTACGCCTTTTTGTCAAGGAATATAATTGTCGCAAAGCGACTCCTTACCTCTTCACAATTCACTATTACTTATTACTTAAAAAAGAGGCTAAAAAGCCTCTTTTTTCTCACTCGGTCTGTAAGCCGGGTTCTGTAAAGAACAAAGTTCTTTGACGACCATCTATCTCGACTTGCCGTTGCCGACAAGCTCAAGCCACATTTCGAAACACATCGGGCAGATGTATCGTTTCATTCTGTGTTGCATCGGATAGGGTTTACAGACGGGAGCTGTCTCCAGTCCCGTGGTGAGCTCTTACCTCGCCTTTCCACCCTTACCACATAAGTGGCGGTATATCTCTGTTGCACTCTCCCTAAGGTCACCCTCGGCGGCCGTTAGCCGTTATCCTGCCCTGCGATGCCCGGACTTTCCTCAGATAGTCGGATAAATCCGCTACCCGCAGCCGTCCAACCGACTGAGCATATGTATTTTATCATATTTAAGTTCAAAACACAATAAATTCTTTTAATAGGGATAAAAGAGTGGTATAATAAGAATGGTGATATTATGAAATTTTGTGAAATGGCTTACAGTCGCCCCGATATCGAGGCTCTCAAGGCTAAAATTAATCTTTTAAAAGAAAAAATCGAAAAGGCAAACACAGCTCTGGAAATAATTTCCTTTTACGACGAGGTAAGTACTCTCGGTGAAGAATATTCCACAATGGGCTCACTTGCTTACGTTCGTCATACTATAAACACAAAGGACGAATTTTATGAGACAGAAAACGATTTTTTCGACGAGGTTGGTCCCACAGTTACCGATGCTTTTCAGGGCATAGCAAAGGTAATGGTAAACTCACCGCACAGACCCGAACTCGAAAAGCATTACGGAAATTTGCTCTTTAAAAACACCGAAATTTCTCTTCGTTGTTTTTCTTCTGAAATTATCGCGCTTTCAGCCGAAGAAAACAAGCTTCAGTCGGAATATCAAAAGCTTTTTGCTTCGGCGACGGTAGAATGGGAAGGCGAAACGTTACCTCTTCCAAAACTTACAAAATATAAAATGTCGGGCGACCGAGAAATAAGAAAAAAGGCATTTTTAAAGGATGCAGAATTTTTCGATACTCACAGAGATGAGTTTGACTCTCTTTATGACCGCCTTGTAAAAATCCGCAACAAACAAGCGCGAATACTCGGTTATGAAAATTTCGTTCAAATGGGTTACGACCGCCTTGGCAGAAACTGTTACGGACCCGAAAAGGTTAAAGATTTCAGAGACCAAATTGTAAAATATATTGTTCCCGCCGTAAACAAACTTCGCGAGTCGCAAAAGTCTCGCCTTGGCATAGATGAAATTCATATTTATGATAACGCCGTTATATTTAAAGAGGGCGATGTTTCGCCAAAGGGAACAGCGGATGAACTGCTTGCAGCCGCCATAAATATGTATAATCAGATGAACGAAAAAACTGCTGAGTTTATAAACTTTATGAGCGAAAACAAGCTTTATGACCTGCTTTCAAAAGAAGGAAAGGCGCCCGGCGGATATTGTACCGAATTTGCGGCATATAAATCGCCCTTTATTTTCTCTAACTTCAACGGTACTTCAGGTGATATTGACGTGCTGACCCACGAAGCGGGTCACGCCTTTGCCTATTTCAGAGCTGCAAAGCAGGGAATTATACCCGATTATACTTCTCCGACTATTGAAGCTTGTGAGGTTCACTCAATGTCAATGGAGTTCTTAACCGCCCCTTGGCATAAGGACTTTTTTGGCGAAGAAACCGACAGATATCAGTATTTTCACACAACCGATGCGCTGAATTTTATTCCTTACGGATGTATGATTGATGAGTTTCAGCACCTGATGTACGAAAATGAAGACCTAACCCCTGATGAGAGAAACGAAGTGTGGCTTAAGCTTGAAACGAAATACCGCCCGCACCTTAATGTATCGGATTTGCCTTTTTATAGCCGCGGAGCCGGTTGGCAACACCAACTTCACGTTTATCTTTACCCGCTTTATTATATTGATTACTGTATGGCTCAAACCGTGGCGTTTCAGTTTTTTGCCGAATCGCTAAAGGATTGGCAAACGGCTTTTAGTAAATACCTTGCCTTTGTAGAAGGCGCGGGCACCAAAACCTTTGAAGAGCTTGTAACCTCAGCCGACCTCAAGCTTCCTTATGAAGAGGGCGTTTTAGAAGATGTTGCAAAAACCATAACAGAGCATCTTGAAGAATTTAAAATGTAAAAAGGATGAGGCAACTCCTCATCCTTTTTTATTACAAAAGATATACTCCCGATTCCAAAACCACAATTTCATATTTGTTTATAAATTTATAGTCTTTTACCCTTTCTTCAAATTCGAAGTATAGCTCGGTATGATATGTATTGCAGTCCATCTTCCAAATACAGTTGTCTTCGTCGCTGCAAATAAAAATTTTACTTCCTGCGGGGAATAGACCGGTCGGTTTAATAAAGGGGGAGTGTTCTCCGCCTATTCTGAGTTCTTGTCTTAGGGTTTTCAGGTCATATCTAATAAGCACATTACTGTCTGTAAAAGAAATCCAAAGACTGTTTTCGTTTACAGCCACACCGCCCGGAGCAGATTTCTTGTAAAGCAGAGTGTCCGACCAAACTTCTTCACCTTCGGCGCTAAATAATACAGCCGAACCATCCTGCTCAATAACAAAACATTGTCCGTTTTCAAGCGGAAGTGCAAAACAAGTAAGATAATTTTTAACCTTTTTTGCAAAGCTTTTGTAAGAACCGCCGAACTTTGTCAGCATATAAACGTTTTTTGTGACATTGGAAATTTTTCCGCTTGAAAAGCTGACCATCTTATAGCCAATCTTAACTTGCTCTCCGTCTTGCTCTAAAAGATAAGAATATAAAAATCCGTCGGGCAGGGGATGAAGCGAAAAAACCGTGTCTTTTGCAATTACTCTCATAGTTTAATAATTCCTTTATCTATCATACTTTGAGCGCCAAGAAGCACCCCTGCTTGTCCGCTTGCAAAATTAAGTCCGCCCTGAAGCCAAGCGGCATAGGGCTCGCGAAGCGGTGCATCGGCAGAAAGTTCTATAGATGCGCCAAGGGTAAATGCGCCTGCCGCCATAATAACGGGATCATCATAACCGGGCATATCCCAAGGTTCCGGTGTAACAAAGGAATCGACAGGTGCGCCCTTTTGCATACCCTGACAAAAAGCTATAAGCGCCTCACTGCTTCCAAGCAATACACTTTCAATAATATCGGCTCTTTTTGCATCAAACTTGGGGGTAGATTCATAGCCCAAAAGCTCAAAAAGAGCGCCCGCATAGGTTGCAGTTTTAAGAGCTTCGCCTACAGTGTGGGGCGCAGCGAAAAGTCCCATATAAAGCTCTCTGTTATGACCAAGAGAAGCGCCAACCTCCTTGCCTACACCTGCGCAGGTGAGGCGGTAAGAGCACTTTTCAATAAGGTCGGCTCTGCCTGCAATATAACCGCCTGTGGGAGCAATTCCGCCACCGGGGTTTTTAATAAGTGAGCCTGCAATAAGGTCGGCGCCGACCGAGGTAGGCTCAGTATAGTCAACAAATTCGCCGTAACAGTTATCAACCAAAACAAGCGTTTCGGGGGAAATTTCTTTAACCGCCTTTGCAAGCGCGCCAATATCATCAACCGTTAGCGACGGGCGGAGCGAATAACCGCGGCTTCGCTGTATGTAAGCAACTTTGTAATATTTTTTAGCAAGTCGGTCTTTAATTTCGTTAAGATTAGGTCTGCCGTCACTATCAAGCGCAACCTCTTCATAATTTATGCCAAAGTCTTTAAGTGAGCCGTCACTATGTCCGTCTATTCCAAGCACACCGATAAGCGTGTCGTAAGGTCTGCCTGTAAGACAAAGCATTGTATCATTCGGGCGAAGCACACCGAAAAGCATAACCGATAAGGTGTGTGTGCCCGAAACGAAGTTGTGGCGTATAAGGGAATCTTCCGCCCCCATGCACTCGGCAAAAACCTTTTCAAGGTTATCTCTTCCGCGGTCGCCATAGCCGTAACCCGTTGAAATCCCAAGGTCGGCTTCACTCACCTTGTTGTTAATAAATGCGGCAAGAACCTTGTGCTGATTGTACATTGCAATCTTATCAATTTCGTTAAAGGCATCTTTGCATATTTCTCTTGCCTTCACATCAAGCTCTAAAAGCTTTTCATCCAGTTTAAAAAATTCTTTCATCTTATCCTCTTATTAATACAGCTAAGCTATAAGGCTCAAAGCCGTTTTTTATATAAAATTCTGCGGTTTTTTCGTTTGTACAAACAAAAATATCACCGTTTAAATATTCGCAAATGTTTTTAAGAAGTTTGCCACCAAACCCTTGGCCTCGGCTTTCTTTATTAACAGAAATTCCGTTTATAATACCGCCAAATTCGCTTTTGAAGGCAAGCGCTGCGCCGAAATCTTCAAGGAGAGCAACTGCGCCGCCGTGTCTAAGGCGATGGGAAATGTCTGCGGCAAAAAATTCAAATTCGGGCAAAACGATATCTCCATCTTCGCCTTCCTTTAAAGCAGCATATAAGTTTTTAAGCGAAGGTATGTCGCAAAAATCAGCTTGTCCTTTTACCGGTTTTTTTAAAACGGTAAATTCGTCAAACTTGTTAAAACCCAAGCTTTCGGCGGTTTCTTTTTCTGTAAAAACCTCGCTGAATCCCATAACGTTTATAAATTCTTTAATTTCCTCAAGGTCGGCACTATTGGCAGTTATATAAAATCTGCCGCCAAAACGGGCAATAACGGCGGTGATATTATTGTTCTGCTTTTGAACCCAAATGTCGGGCGCAAGGGCAGAACCTTCAAACGCCGAAACAAGACAAGCAGTATGCATAAATGAAATTCTGGGTATATAGCTTAAAACTCCGCCTTGCAAAAGGTTTATCATATAACCTCACCCGAAGCCAATGAAGCAATAAGCTTTTCGCTGAACTTATACATATCTTCAAGGTCGTTAATATTTGCTAAAGTTGAAGGGGAATGAATATAGCGTGTGGGGAGAGAAACGGTTATGGTGGGTACGCCGCTTTTAGAAAGGTGTACCGCGCCCGCATTGTTTCCGCCCGAAACATATTCCTTTACCTGATGCTTTATTGGTAACGCGTTTGCAAAATCGAAAAGTTCTTTGTTATAAAGGGTGGACCTGTCCATAAAAGAAATGGCAGGACCTTTCCCAAGGCAACAAACCTTTTTGTCGTCGGCAACGCCGTAAAGGTCGGATGCGGTTGTAGATTCCAGGATAACAGCCGCATCGGGAGAAACGGCAAAAGCCGCAGTTTTTGCGCCGCGGAGTCCAACCTCTTCCTGTACCGTAAAGGTGGCGTAAAAGTCATAGTCCGCCTCGCTTTGAAGCAGTTTTATAAGAACGGCAACCCCCGCTCTGTCATCAATGGCGCGGGCAAGCAGATTTTCGCCCATATCTGTCGGGTAGGATTCAAAAACAGCGCAGTCGCCAAGACAAATAAGTTTTTCGGCATCTTCTTTTGAGGAAGCGCCAATGTCAATGTAAAGACTGTCGGCTTTGGGTAAATTTTTCTTTTCCTCGCCCGATAACAGATGAACGGGCTTCATACCAACAACACCAACAGTTCCGTTTTCAAACATAACCTTGCGGCCAAGCATAACTGCCGTATCAATTCCGCCAACTGTCTGAAATTTTATGAAACCGTTATTATCAATAAATGAAGCGATAATTCCAACCTCGTCCATATGAGCGTCGGCCATAACCTTTTTCATAGCGCTGTTTTTGCCTTTTTTAAAACAGATAAGGTTACCGTTTTTATCGGTCTCATATTCGGCGAAGCCGTCAATCTCTGAAACAATAAATTCGCGAAGCGTATCTTCTCTGCCCGAAACGGCGGGAATGGAACATAACTTTTTAAGAAGTTCTTTCATTACATTCCACCTCCAAGCACATATTCTTCTAAAAGCGAAATAACGCTTTCAAGGTCGGCAGTGTCGATAACCTCTGAGGGCGTATGCATATTTCTTAGCGGAATGGATAAAAGTCCGGTTTTAACACCCGATTTTGAAACCGAAATAACATCGGCGTCGGTGCCTGTTCTTCCACCCATAACCTCGAACTGAAGGGGAATATTTTTAGCTTTTGCAATGTTTTTAAGCTTGTCGGTAACCTCTTTGTTTAAAATGGGGGAAATTCCAAGCATAGCGCCGCCTCCAAGCTTTCCGCAGGATTCCGCAGAAACAGAAGGTCCGTCTCCAAAGCTTACATCAATAGCGATAGCTTCGTCACAAACACATTCAAAAGCGGCTGTAACAGCGCCACGGGTGCCGAGCTCTTCGCCTTCGGCTATAGAGAAGATAAGATTATAGTCTATATCTTTATCGTAAACTCTTTTTGCAAGTTCTAAAAGACAGAAAACTCCTGCTCGGTCATCAAGACTTTTACCGCTTACTCTGTTTCCCTTAAGAGAACAGAAAGAGGTCTTATAGGTAACAAGGTCGCCTTGTGATACATAATTTTGAAGGTCGGAAAGTCCTGTATCAAGAACTATATCATCAAGTCCTTGTACCTTCTTGTCTTCACCCGATAAATGAGGGGGAGTGGAACCAAATACGGCGGTAAGCTTTTCTTTGCCGTGAATGGTAACGGGGGTGGCGGGTAAAATTCTGGCATCGTTTCCGCCAACATTTGTTACCCTTAAAAACCCGTTGCCTAAAATTCCGGTCACAATAAAGCCAACCTCATCAATATGGGCATCAAGAAGCAGAGTTTTATCTTTTCCTTTATTTATTTTTGCAATAAGTCCAATCTGTCCAAAAGGGGTAACCTCGGCATATTTCGAAAGTTCACGCTTTGCAATATCGCGAGCCTCGCAAATATGGCCGATAGAAATGGCGTTCGACAGTTTTTCAAGTAATTTTAAGTCCATTAAAGAGCCATAACCTTTTCTTTAAAGAATTTTCCGCGAAGCGCGAAATTGGGGAAAGCGTCAAAGGAAGCGCAAGCGGGGGAAAGGGTAACAATATCACCCGAAACCGCCTTTTCGTGAGCAATGTTAATTGACTGCTCAAGGTTTTCGGTGCGGATAATTTCGGGATATCCTTCCTTGTAGTTCGGGTCGGCCTTAACCGCCGCCTCAATAGCATTGGCGGTAGGTCCGCAAAGCAGAAGCAACTTAACCTTAGAGGTAACATAAGGAGCCATAGGCTCGAAGGGAATATGCTTATCATATCCTCCGGCAAGAAGTATTACCTTCTGGTCAAAGGCCTTAAGACCTGCAATGGTACGGGTGGGGGAAGAAGCAATAGAGTCATTATAATATTTAACCCCGTCTTTTTCTCTGACAAATTCAATGCGGTGCTCAACACCTGTGAATTCCTTTGCCACCTTGCGTATGTTTTCGGCGCTGACATATCCCCAAACAGCCGCAATAGCGGTTAAATAATTTTCAACATTGTGGTCGCCCAAAATGGTGATATCTTTTTTTTGCATAATGGGAGCGTCAATTCCGCGGTATGACATATGAAGTGTACCGTTATTATCAAGCCAGGCGCCGTTTTTAACGCGGCGTTCCATAGAAAAACCAAGTGACTGGCCGCGGACAAAGTCTTTAAAGCCGTTTGTAATTTCGTTATCATAGTTAAGAACGGTACGGGAAAAGGCGTTTTGGTGAAGAATAATATTCTTTTTTGCCTCAACATATTCGTCCATATCCTTATGAACATCAAGATGATTGGGCGCAACATTGGTAACAACGGCAACGTCGGGGCTTTTTCTCATGGAAATAAGTTGGAATGAGGAAAGCTCAACAACTACAAAATCATCGGGCTTTATGTTCTCAATTTCGGGAAGAAGCGGTTTGCCGATATTTCCGCCGACATGAACGGTTTTGCCCTGCGCCTTTAACATTTCGGCGATAAGGGTTGTGGTTGTTGTTTTTCCGTCAGAGCCCGTAACGGCAAAAATGGTTGCGGGGCAAAGGTCGAAAAAGACCTCCATCTCGCTTGTAACGGCAATACCCTTTTTACGCGCGGCGCTTAGCTCTTCCATATAAAAGCTCATACCCGGGGTGCGGAAGATTATATCTACCTCAAGGTCATCAAGATAGTTTTCTCCAAGCCTGAGCTCTGCTCCTGCGGCTTCTATTTTGTCGGCAAGTTCGCCAATCTGCTCTCTTGTTCTGCGGTCGCAGGCGTAAACGCGCGCCCCTTTAGACAAAAAGTTCATAATAAGAGGGGTGTTGCTGATACCTATTCCGCAAAGCGCAATTTTTTTTGAAGAAATATTATCCCAGAACTGCTTAATATCCAAAACAATTCCTCCTTGAAATAAATATATTTATTTTATTATACTTATAAAATATAAAAATATCAACTTAAAATAAAAAACATTGGAAAATACAGGCAAAGATGTTATAATTGTTGTAACAAATCAGGGAAAAGAGGACAAAAGCAAACAAATGATAAAAATATATCTTGTTCGGCATTGTCAAGCAGAGGGCAACAAAAATCGAATTTTTCAAGGCCAAAGCGACACCGATATAAGCGAAAAAGGCGCAAAACAACTGGAATTTTTAGCCGAACGCTTTAAGGATATACCGCTCGATAAAATTTACGCGTCCCGACTTATCCGCGCCCAAAAGACAGCAAAGGCAATAGCCGATGTCAAGGGTATGGAAGTTTTGACCGACAATGATTTTATAGAAATTAATTGCGGTGAGGTCGACGGTTTGCCTTTTCAGTATATTTTTGATAACTATCCCGACCTCAAACATTCTTGGTATAATGAGCCCCATACCTTTGCGCCACCCGGCGGCGAGACAATGGAACAGGTTTACGCCAGAGCAAAGCGAGGCCTTAAAAAGCTTACCGAAGACCCCGAAAACGAGGGAAAAACCCTTCTTGTTGTCACACACGGTTGTTTTCTCAGAAGTCTTATGTGCGTGGTGCTCTTTGGAGACATCAAACGTCTTAGAGAGGTTCAGGGCGCTTCAAATACAGGAGTAACCCTTCTTTTGTGCGACAAAAACGAAATAAAGGTTGAATATATGTGCGATATTTCGCACCTGCCCGAAGAATATGTTTCTTCGGTTAAAAAATTATACACAGACGACAAATAAAGGAAGACTACATAATGATAATAATGTCAGTAGATTTAGGAAAAGCGCGAACGGGAATTGCCGTGTCAGACGCTACCGAAAGCTTCGCTTTTCCGAAAACGGTTATAACTGAATACAGCGAGGAAAGACTCGTTCAAAAAATCTGTGCCGCCGCAAAGGAATACGGCGCCGGGCTGATTGTTGCGGGACTTCCGAAAAATATGGACGGAAGCGAGGGCTTCCGCGCCGAAGAATGCCGCGCTACCGCAAAGAAAATCGCCGAAGCATCAGGAATCGAGGTTGTGCTTTGGGATGAACGCTGCACCACCGTTTCGGCGCACACCGTACTCAATATGAACGACACTCGCGGCAAAAAAAGAAAGCAAACGGTCGATGCCGTTGCCGCTGTAATGATTTTGGAAGACTATCTCGGTTTTAGAAAGAATAAAAAAGGATGAGGTTAAACCTCATCCTTTTTGTTTTTTTCTTCTTTTCTTTTTTGGTATTTTGCGAGAATTATTTTATAAAGCCAAATACCAAGAAGACTGACACAGCCTGTGATTATGAAAAGTATAATTCCTTCTAAATATTTGCCGTTTCCGAAGAAATCTCCGCCTATGGTAGAGGAGACGACCGAGGGTATTCGCGCAATCATTGAAATAAACATAAATTCCGAAAATTTCATTCGGGTTAGGGGCACAAAATAGGTAAGCAAATCCTTTGGAGTGCCGGGAATAAGGAAAAGCACAAAAACCAAGGTGTTAAGCTTTTTTTCGCTGTTTATAAATCGGAGAGAATCTATTTTTTCGCGGTCAACAAAAAGCTCAACAAGTTTTACTCCCCATTTTTTTGCAAGGGTGAAAACAAGGGCGGAAGCAAGTCCGACGCCCACAAGGCAAATAATTGTACCTTCGATAAAACCAAAGGAAAGGCCAAGTCCGACCTCAACAAATTCTCCGGGAATAAGGGCGACAAACACCTGTAAAAACTGTATTCCAAGGGCAATAAACCTGCCGGCCCAACCATAACCCTCAATAAAGGCTTCAAAGCTTTCGGCCGAGGCGCCGAAGGTGAAAAATTTATATATTACAAAATAAGAGACAAGCGCAAAGACACCAAGCACTAATGCGAGGGATATAATACCGATTATTCTTTTAGCTTTAAGTGTTTTAAATTTTTCTCTTTTCATTTTATGTCCTTAAGAAAAATATTTTCAAGCTCTTCAAAGCTTTTTACAGTATAGGTCGGCTTATAAATTTCTTCTCTGCCCCAAGGGTTAAAGAAACAGGTGTCAATACCTGCATTTATACCGCCCAAAATATCCGACGACATACTGTCGCCTACAATAATAATTTTGCTTTTATCCTTTTCGGGTATGTTTTCAAAAACAAAATCAAAAAACTTCTTACTGGGCTTTTGACTTCCAACCTCTTCAGATACAAAAATTTTGCTGAAAAAGGGAAGAAGTCCGCTTTTTGCAAGTCGGCTTTGCTGAACGGTGCCAATTCCGTTTGTTACCATACAAAGGTTATATTCCTTTGACAGTCTTTCACAAAGGCTGTCTGCGCCCGGCAGTAAAAATGCAAAGGTAGAAAGAAATTCCACATAAGAAACCGCCATTTCTTTTGGGTCGGCGGTAAGACAGAAATGCTCGGCAAACTGTTCAAAGCGCCTTATTCTTATAAGGTCGCGCGTAATAAGTCCCTTTTCAAGCTGTTTCCAAAGGGCAAGATTGATTGAAGAAAAGGTTGACCTTATTTCTTCGCTGTAATTTATATCGTACTGTTCGCAAACCTTGCCCAAAGCCGCCTTTTCCGCGGCAGGAAAATCGAGCAAAGTTTCGTCGGCGTCAAAAAGAATGGTTGAATATTTTTTCATATAAGCAGACTCCCAAAAAAGCAAATTACAGGAAAAACGGTTGCAAACAAAACGGGAATAAAACCAAGCGCAACACTTGTTCCACCCGCTTTTTTAAGCAAAACATCAAGGGGCGCGACTGAGTCTGCCGCGCAACTTAGCTTTGTGGTCAGAATATTTTTATAAGAATGTTTTTTATAGTAACCAAGTGCAAAAGCCGAAACAAAGAAGGAGGCAATAAAGCTTATGTATGAAGAAAAGTTTATAAGCAAAAAGGAATAATACGAAAAGATTCCCGAAATTGATTCTATAACAGTTTCAAAATCTGCCTTAGCGGAAAAAAGACCTGAAAGCTGACTTACAAGCATCTGATTTAAAGAAGCGTTAAAAAAACTGTCGGCCGCAGTGAAAACCAGAGCTATAAGCAGTAAAATGAGGGCGGGTTTCTTTAGGTTCCTGTAAAAAAACCAAGCCGACATTCCAAAAAAACCGAAAACAAGACCCAAAAACAAAACGGGAAGCGAAAAAACGATTTTTCTACCCTTGTCCAGAAGCTCAAAATCGTAAAGAATGTTTTCGGCGCCGTTTCCTATATATTGGCGGTATTCATAATATGAAACCTCACCAAAGCGGTGTTTTTCGGTTGCGGGCTCCTTTTCTTCCCGTGGGAACTTGTCAACAACAGGCAGAATCGCGCCGCAATATTTACAATATGTGAAGTGGGCGGGGTTTCTTACCCCGCAGCCGACGCAAATCTTTTCGGTCATTCAAAACCGTCCTTTCAAAGTTGTTTATAGTGGTTTTTGTTAGTCAAAGCAGTAACTTTTTTGGCGTTTCGACAAACTACAACCGTTATAAAAGTATCGCGGAAAGCAGAGTGGGAATAAATTCCACGGCGCAAACTGCAAGGAAAAACCCAAAAAAGCTTGTTCCCGAAAACTTTTCCTCTGCCGATTCGGTATCTTCTGCATTTTTGATAAGCTCGGCAGAAAGAACAACCCTTTGCTTGTAAATATAATCGCCGTAAATTCCGCAAACAATTCTTATAATAAGCCCAAGCGCAAGACCGATAAAGGAAAGTAAAACAGGCAAGGTGCCAATATCGCCCAAAAACTGAGCGTAATATTCGGCAAGCTGAACATAATTCCTAATGCTTTCGTCTGCAAGGGGAAGCTGTGCGACGGCAATAGCAAGAGGGAAGTTGAGAATTACCGAAGCAATAGTTAAAATAGAAACTATAATGCTTTCTTTATACATTTTTCGGTAGCCCAACCAACCGTGAGGAAGCAAAAATGCCGCCCAGTTCCAAGATTTTTTGTTTTCTTTACTGAGCTTTAAAAATTTAGGAATATACCTAAAGGAATTGCTTTTTACAATTTTTGCGGCTTCCTTTACGGTAACGCCGTTATCAACAGGGGTTTCGTCTTTAATTTGTACTGCTTCGGTGTATTGATTAAACGCAAAGGGCGAACCGTCCATAACGGTCGGCATACCGCAGTTGTTACAATAGCGCGCACCGCGTTCAAGCTCCATACCGCATCCGCTGCAGCGAGGGGCGGCAGGAGGCGGAGGGGTCTTAGCCTCTTCAGACTTTTCCTCGTCGGGCTCCGGCCTTTTATACTGTAAATCTGTTCCGTGGAGGTTTTCCAGACCGCATTTGCCTATACTGTTATAGCAATCGCGGTGATGGGGTGCTCCGCAAATTGGACAATATACTATGTCATCTTCAGGGAAGAGATATGCCGTACAAACGGCGCACTTTTGATTTTTATCTGCTAAACTCATTAAATGTTCTCCATCTTTTCTGCAAATTGGCGGCGCATTTTTTCGGCAAAGCTGAAAATCGCCTTAAAATATTCTCTGCCGTAGTTATGATAACTTTTTTGTTCTATCATAATTTTAAGTTCGTCGGGGGTAACCCATTTAACTTCGGCAACCTCGCTTTTTTGAAGACGAAGTCGGCTTATATCTGCATCGCATTTTATAAACCAAATATCCAAAAAAGAGTTTCTCCGTTTAAGTCGGCCCATAAATTTAAGTGTGCCCTTAGGCGCCTTTATTCCAAGCTCTTCAGCAAGTTCTCGCGCGGCGGCGCGGGCTGAACTTTCGCCTGATATTGCCGAACCGCCTGTTGCCGCCCATTCGCCGGGCATAAGGCGTCTTTTTTCGCTTCGGCGCTGAATGAGGAAGTTCCCGCTTGAAGAAACAACCCAAATATGAACAACCAGATGATATTCACCGCGAGCGAGCACGGTGCGGCCGCGAACGGCGGTCTTGCCTGTTACGACGCCGTGTTCATTCATTATATCCCAAATTTCCATAATCTTCCTTCACTGTTTTAAAAAATTTACAAGGCTATATAAACTAATTGTACCAAATTTCATACCAATATACAACAAATTTTTAATGAACAGAATTTAAACAAAAATAATCCTTGTAAATAAGGAAAATATATAATATAATATATCAGTAGCTCGTCTGTGTGACGGGGTGTGCGAATGGGCTGGTCCTGTGCGACAGAGCGCCGTGAACCATGTCAGGCGGGGAACCGAGCAGCATTAAGCGGATGTCTTTGTGCGCCGCAGTCAATCGGTTCATTCGTACGCCCTATTACACAGACATTTTTATTTGGAGGGGAATATGGCTTATAAGGCTCTATACCGAAAATACCGTCCAACAACCTTTTCCGAGGTTTACGGACAGGACCATATTGTTGAAACCTTAAAGGGAGAACTCGCTTTAGGTAAAATTTCCCACGCCTATCTTTTTACAGGCACCAGAGGAACGGGAAAAACCAGTTGCGCAAAAATTCTTGCCAAGGCTGTCAACTGCACCTCTCTCGCGGGGGGCGACCCTTGTCTTTCCTGTGAGGCTTGTTCCCTTATTGCCGAAGAAGAAGCAACCGATATTGTCGAAATCGACGCCGCTTCAAACAACGGTGTAGACGACGTGCGTTCTCTTCGCGAACAAATTGCCTTTTCCCCAACACGTCTTAAATACCGCGTCTATATAATCGACGAGGTACACATGCTGACCTTACAGGCCTTCAACGCTTTACTCAAAACCCTCGAAGAGCCGCCCGAACACGCAATTTTCATTTTGGCAACAACCGAGGTTCATAAGCTCCCCGCAACAATTCTTTCCCGTTGCCAACGCTTTGATTTTCGAAGAATCGAGCCCGAAAAGATTACCGAGCGAATAGATTTTATCGCAAAGGCGGAAGGCTTTACCGTAACACCCGCTGCCGCCTCTTTAATTGCGGCCGCCGCCGACGGCGGTATGCGCGACGCGCTTTCTATTTTAGACCTTTGTGTTTCGGCCTCTAAAAACATAACCGAAGAAACGGTAATAGAGGTTTGCGGTATGTCGGGCAACGAATATTTAAACAAGCTTTCAGAAGCGGTCATTTCGGGTGATGCATCTTCGGCCCTTGCCCTTATCGACGAGCTTTACACAGGCTCGGTGGATATGATGCGCCTTGCTGTCGACCTTTCTTCCCATTTCCGCGATATAATGGTGGTAAAAACCGTAAATTCTGACAAAAAGCCTGTTGTCTGCTCAAACGCCCAAATGGAAATTTATAAGGACAAGGCTTCCCGTTTCGATATAAAAGACATTATGCGCGCTCAGGAAATGCTGTCTTTTGCAATTTCTTCGATGCAGTCTGCTAACCGCAGAAGTGTACTTGAAATGACAATCATAAAGCTTTGCCGTCCCGAACTTTCAGACGATATCGCATCGCTTGAAAAAAGAGTAAGAGACTTAGAGCTCGGCGCGCCGAGAAAGGTTGCGGCAAAGACAGAGGAAAAGCCCATAGAGGCAAAACCTCTTAAAACAGAGGAAAAGCCCGTGCCCAAGGTCGAGGAAACAGACAATACCGAAGAAATTCCGCTTCCCGAAGAGCCCACCTATTTTGAAGAAGAGGCAAATGGCGACACACCGCTTGAGGAATGGGGAGAAATTTTAAAAATACTTTCCAAAAATGCGCCGCTCATACACGGAGTTCTTAACGGCTCAAAGGCTTATGTTTCGGGTCAATTCCTTTTAATAGATGCGCCAAATACCGCCTTTAAAAATCTTGTAAACGGCGAAAATCCGGTCCATCGCGACGCCATAAGACGCGCCGCCGAACAGGTGCTTGGCAAAACCTACAAGCTCGGCCCCTATAAGGCTAAAACGACCGAAGAGACAACCGACCCGCTTAAGGCCTTTGCGGATAAACTAAAGCAATTTAACATATAGGAGAAAGATTATGAAAGTAAGAATACCTAATCAAAACGGTGGAATGAGCCAACAACAAATGCTTAAAAAGGTTCAGCAAATGCAGGAGGATATGGCAAATCTTCAGGCCGACCTTGACGAAAGAGAATATTCAGCTGAAGCCGGCGGCGGAATGGTTAGCGTTACCGTCACAGGCAAACACGAGGTTAAAGCAATAAATATTAAGCCCGAAGCTCTTGAAGAGTGCGAGGGTGACCCCGAAATGCTTGAAGATTTTCTTATTATTGCCCTTAACGACGCTATTTCCAAGGCTGTTAAAAACAGTGAAGAGGAAATGGGAGCAATTACCAGCGGACTTAATATCCCCGGAATGTTCTAAAAATGGCATATAATATAACGTCGCTTAACGAACTTACGGCGCAGTTTGAAAAATTGCCCGGAATAGGTAAAAAAACGGCTCAAAGACTCGCGCTCTATGTAATAACCGCGCCCGAGGAATACGCTTCGCGGTTTGCATCGGCGCTTACCGATGCCCGTCACAGAATACATTTTTGCCCCGTTTGTCAGGCGCTTACCGACCTCGACAAGTGTCCCGTTTGCGCCGACGAGCTTCGCGATAAGGGGGTAATCTGCGTTGTCAGTGACCCTAAAGACGTTTTAGCCTTTGAGCGCACCCGTGAATACAAGGGTGTCTATCACGTGCTTCACGGAGTTATTTCTCCGCTCGACGGAGTTGGTCCCGAACGCCTTAAAATCAGGGAGCTTATGTCAAGGCTTAACGATAGCGGTGTCCGTGAGGTTATTATGGCAACCGACCCTACAATCGAGGGCGAAGCCACCGCAAGTTATATTTCACGCCTTATTAAACCGATGGGAATAAAAATTACCCGTCTTGCCTACGGTGTGCCCGTCGGCGCCGACCTTGAATATGCCGACACCGTAACGCTTCAGCGCGCCTTAGAAGGCAGAAACGAAATCTAATTTTCATAGCGAGGAAAACAATGGTAACTCAAAAAGACATAGACAGAATAAACGAACTTGCCCGCAAATCGAAAACCGAAGGACTTACCGACGAAGAAAAGGCAGAGCAAAAGGCTCTTCGCGTAAAATACATTAACGGTTTTAAAGCAAGTTTAGAAAGTCAGCTTCAGGGAATCACAGTGGTTGAACCGGACGGTTCAAAACACAAATTAGAAAAGAAACCCAAATCATGAAAATTGTTGTTTTAGAAGCAGGGGTTATGACTCCGGGCGGTCTTTCGCTCGAAGCTTATAATCAGTTTGGCGAGGTCACCCTTTATCACACAACAAAGCAAAGCGAGGTAATTGAGCGAATCGGCGATGCCGATATAATTCTTCTCAACAAGCTTATCATTGATAAAGAGGTTATGGATGCCTGTAAAAACCTAAAATATATTGGCCTTTTTGCAACAGGTTTTAACACAATAGATGTTAAATATGCGGCAAAAAAGGGCATCACCGTCTGTAACGCGGGAAGCTATTCAACAAATGCCGTTGCGCAGCACACCTTTGCTCTTATTCTCAACCATTTTAATCAAATTGCAAATTATCATTTTGCGGTAAAAAACGGTGCTTGGGAAAAAAGCGAACTCACCACCCTTTACGATTTTCCGACCGACGAGCTTTTTGGCAAAACAATCGGTATTGTCGGCTACGGACATATAGGCAAAAGGGTTGCAAAACTGGCATCTGCTTTTGATATGAATGTTCTGGTTTATACAAGAACCCCAAAAGAGGATAATATAGCAAAATTTGTTTCCTTTGATGAACTTCTTAAAGAAAGTGATATAATTTCACTTCATCTGCCCCTGACCGACCAAAGCCGCCTTATGATGAACAAAGAAGCCTTTTCAAAATGTAAAAAAGGCGCCCTTTTTGTAAACACCGCAAGGGGTGGTCTTGTAGATGAAGCCGCCTTAAAAGAAGCGGTTGAAAGCGGTATTCTTTCAGGTGCGGCGCTTGACGCCATTACGGTCGAGCCGATGAGAAACTGTATTTTACAGGGTGTAGAAAACATTGTAATCACACCCCACGCCGCCTGGGCGCCGATGTCAACGAGAATTAAGCTTTTAAACATTACTATAGACTGCATAAAGGGTTGGATAGATGGCAATCCGATAAACGTAGTGTCTAAATTATAATTATAGGAGTTAAAATGAGTCATATTCATTCCCACGGCGGTCACCGTCACGTCCATAGCGAAGAAGATAAAAAGGCGGTTTTAAACCGAATCTCCCGCGCCGCAGGACATCTTGAAAAGGTTAAAAATATGGTTGAAAACGATGCCGACTGCAGTGATGTTTTAATTCAGCTTGCCGCCGTAAAATCTGCCCTTAATAATACGGGTAAGGTGATTCTTAAAAATCATATAGACCACTGTATTGTAGACGCGGTCGAAAATGACGACACGGAAGCGATTAACGCTCTCCACGATGCAATAGATAAATTTATAAAATAACAAAAAGCACCGAATTTTCGGTGCTTTTATTATTTATTTATAAGATATTTAATTGTCTGCTCGGCAAGAATAAGTCCTGCCGCGGCGGGTACAAACATTGCGCTTGCGGGGGCAGGTCGGTTTCCCTTAAGCGCGCCTGTATCTTCCTTTTGGTTCGGCTTTTCATCCGACCAAACAACAAGTAAATCGGCAATACCAAGAGCCCTCAGCTCTTTTCTTACCGCCCTTGCTAAGGGACAACCCTCGGTCTTTTTAATGTCTGAAACACGTAGCCTTGTTATATCGGTTTTGTTCCCCGTTCCCATACAGCTTATAAGCGGAACACCCGCTTCTTTTGCCCTTTTAACAATTTCAAGCTTGGCGGTTACGGTGTCAACCGCATCAATAACAAAATCAAATTCAGCCATACTTATTTCTGCCGAATTTTCGGGCAAATAAAACATATCGTGGACTATAATTTCGGCGTCTTCACAAATATCCTTTGCTCTTGACAAAGCCGCCTCGGTTTTTTTGACGCCGATAGTTTTGTTTGTGGCTAAAAGCTGACGATTAAGGTTTGTCAGGGAAACACTATCATAATCAAAAACGTCAATATGCCCTATTCCGCTTCGAAGCAAAGCCTCAAAGGCGGCAGAGCCAACCCCGCCAAGTCCGAAAAGGGCAACACGGGCATTTTTCAGTTTTTTCATTGCATCAGTCCCGAACAAAGCCTCGGTTCTGGAAAAAGCATTATCCATTATTTTACATTTACCTTTTTACAAATATCTTTTAAAACGCACTTTTCGCAAAAAGCTTTTCTTGCGGTGCAAACCGCTCTTCCGTGAAGCACGGCGCGGTGGCAAAAATCGTTAGATTCGTCACTGGGCAAAATAGCGCGAAGCTCCTTTTCAACCTTAAAAGGTTCTTTTTGTTTTGTAAGCCCAATACGGTTTGCAAGTCGAATTAAATGGGTGTCGGTCACAACGGCACTCTTGCCGTAAACATCGCCGACAATCAAATTTGCGGTTTTTCTGCCAACACCTGAAAGGGTTGTGAGTTCTTCAATGGTATCGGGTACCTTACCGCCGAAATTATCGGTAATTCCTTTGCCGATTTCAATTAAATCTTTTGCCTTTGTTTTGTAAAGACCGCAGCTTTTAATAAGCTCTTCAACCTCTGCAAGCTCTGCATTTTTAAAGGCTTCGGCGGTGGGAAAGGCATCAAAAAGCGCGGGGGTTACCATATTAACTCTGGCATCTGTACACTGGGCAGAAAGCCGCGTTGCAATAAGCAGCTGAAAGGGGTCGGAGTAATTCAGCGAACAAATTGCATCGGGGTATTCTTCTTTAAGCAGTTCAACCGATTTTACGGCAAGCTCTTTTTTAGTCATAATTAAACCTTAAGCTTCATATCGCCGTTTTTAATCCAACCCGCTTTTCTCATGGCCTCGCCAACACCAAGTGCAACAACAGCGGGGAGGAAGAAGTGCATAACGACGATTATAAGAAGGGTAACAACGGGGTCTGTACCGCCGTTTACCATAGAAACATAGGTTTCAAAGGGGCCGACAAGTCCCGAAGTGCCCATACCCGAGCCGATAGGGGAACAGGTCATTTTAACGATTGCCGAAGAAACAGGACCGAGTATTGCGCTGGATATGATTGCGGGAAGCCATATAACAGGCTTTTTCACAATATTGGGCATCTGAAGCATAGAGGTACCAATACCCTGAGCAACCAAACCGCCCCATTTATTCTCTCTGAAGGAAGCAACCGCAAAACCAACCATATTACAGCAACAACCCATAACAGCGGCGCCGGCTGCAAGACCCGAAAGACCGAGCGATACGCCGATAGCGGCCGAAGAAATAGGAAGTGTAAGGCAAATTCCCATAACAACCGAAACAATTATTCCGCCGATAACAGGGCTTGCCTCAACGTTCTGGTTAACAACCATGCCAATCCAGCCCATAAGCTGAGATATTGGGGGTCCAACCAAAAATCCTGCGGCAGAGCCGGTAAGAATAGAAACTAAAGGTGTAATGATTATATCTACCTTTGTCTTTCCTGCAACCAAAGAGCCAAGCTCAATTGCAATATAGGCGGCAACAAAGGCGCCAAGCGGCTCACCCGGGGCGCCGAGGGCAAATTTTTCGGGGCTTGGGAATGCGCCGATAAGACCGGCAACTGCGCTTGAAATTGTCACAAGGGGAGCGGCGCCAAGCTTTGCGGCAACACCAACGCCGATACCTGCGCCCGTAATGGTCTTTGCAAATTTACCGATAATAAGCAAATATTCACCGATAACGCCGTCAACAAGACCGCCCACCTGAGAAATTATTGTTCCTATAATAAGTGTGGCAAAAAGGCCCGAAGCCATACCCGAGAGTCCGTCTATAAAAAGGCGGTTAAAAAACTTTTTCATTATTTTCACACCTCTTATTGTTAATTGTAGTAAAGTATATCAAAAAATATTTTAAATTGCAATATTTTGAAGAATATATTTCATATATGAATATCTTCCGAAGGGTTTTTGCCCGCCTCGCGTTTGTATGTTGCAGAAAAATAGGCGGGACTGCTGAAGTTAAGTTTGTTTGCAACCTCGCTTACAGTCATACCGCTTCGAAGCATGGTGGTTGCCGTTCTGGTTTTAAGGGTCAAATAGTATTTATAAACGCTCAGTCCCGTCTGTTTTTTGAAAAGTCTTTTAAGACTAGACAAACTAATATTTAAATTGTCTGCCAAATCGTTTATAGAAAGTGAAGTTTCTATCGCTTGGTTCATAAATTCAATAGCCCTTTTAAGCAGCGCAGTTTCTTCGGTTTCAACCATTTTAAGAGGAATTTCGTTGGTCGACAGCGACAGAATTAACTGTAAAATATAAAGTCTTACGGTTTGTAAAAATACAGTATTGTTTTTAAAAACAGGCAAAGCGTTATAAAAATAAAACTTTGTTTTAGCATCGGGGTGAGAATCAAATTCTCTTCTTAAATAAGAAACAAACATACGCATAATAGCGTTTTGTTCTTCGGTTAAATGGCAAACCTTGTCTTCCATTCTTTCGGCAAATTCGCCATCTAACAAAAACGAAAAATCAAGAATAGTAGCTCCCGAAGGGTTTTCAATATGAAACTTATGAAATTCTTGCGGTTTATGGAAAACGATGTCGCCTTTACGCAAATAATACATTCTTTCGTCTGACGAAACACACACTTCTCCGTCTATTACATACACACATTCCCAAAAGTCGTGCATTTCGCCCGAAAAGACATATCCTTGGCAAAAATGTTGCAAATAAAGGCAAAAAAGACTCGTTATATCAAGCGGCTTTGTAATGTTAGTTGGTTTATATATCATTTTTTCACCACATTTGACCAAAT
Source organism: Acutalibacteraceae bacterium (assembly GCA_045615225.1). GTDB lineage: Bacteria > Bacillota > Clostridia > Oscillospirales > Acutalibacteraceae > SFWF01. Next base: position 31,920 of record JAZLEK010000075.1, read on the forward strand.
ATCATAAATAAATGAACAAAAATCGCATTGATTTATGATTTCTGTTCGTTTATACTTATTATATCATATTGTATCTAATTGTAAAGTTTTTTATCAGGAGGACAAATTATGATACGCTTTTGCCGATTAGTTTCTCTTATTTTGGTTTTTGTAATGGTAACCGCGCTTATCGGTTGCGCAGAGCCAACAGCGCCATCGGGCGATAGCTCTTATCAGGAAAGACCTGCTTTAAATAAAGAGGAAAAGGTTGAACATACCGACAACGACCATCTTTTCAGCTATAAAACCGAAAAGTGGGCCGGTCCCGAAGGCTATGTAATAATTGTTCCCGATGGAAATGCGGCGGCAAAGAAAAGCGCAAACCTTCTTAAAAGTTATTATAAAGATGCGCTGAATATCAACCTTGCGGTTAAAACCGATAGAACCGAAGAAACCGACAAGGAAATACTTATCGGACTAACAAACCGCGCAGACAGCAACCCGTCCTTTGCAGAAAACGAACTTGCCGTAACCTTAAACGGCGAAAAGCTTGTTTTTTCGGCAGGTCACGACGTCACAGTCGATACTGCGGTTAAAAAGTTTATAAGACTTGCTCCAAAGAAAAACGAAGCGGATACCTTCACCCTTACTACAGATTTTGTATCCGAAAAAGAGGGTGGTTATAAATATGTATGGGGTGACGAGTTCGAGGGAATCGGACTTGACGCTAATAACTGGGAGCTTATTCAGAAAATGGCGGGCAACGAGGTTGTCGAGGTTTCAACCGATAAGGCGGTTGTAGATGTTCAGGACGGCCGACTCAAAATGCACGCAATTTCCTATTTTAATAAATATAAGCCTGACGTACAGTACAGAGTGCCCTGCTCTCCCGTAACCCAAAACAAAATGAACTTTGTTTACGGCTACGCCGAAATAAGAGCCAGAATACCCTATTCTCAAGGCGTTTGGGCTTCTTGGTGGACTCAGGGCGAGGGAAGTCTCGGAGGCAGAAAGAACTTTGACTATATGCTTGAAGTAGATATATATGAAATCTTCAAGACCTATGAAAAAACCTCCTATCTTATCCAGTGGTTCCCCGCAGAGTTCGATTATAACAAACGCTACGAGCCCGAAAAGACCCCCGGCGTTTCTACAAGCTTTTCTACGGAAGAGTGGGGCGAACACGACCACGTTTACAGGTTTGAACCAAGTGACGCGCTGAACTATGAATATCACATTTACGGTTTTGAATGGACAAAGGATGAAATGATAATGACGGTTGATGGCAAGGTTAATGCCAAATACGACATCACCAAATCCATTTCAAAGCACAAAGACACTTCGGGCTATCATGACCCTCAGTTCTTCATCTTTAACACCCACCTGTTCTATCCGGGTGTTTCAAGCTCCGACGTATCTATTGAAACCTCACCTCAGTCTCTTCCCGCCTGTCATTATATTGATTACATCCGTCTTTATCAAAAGGACGGCGTTGGCAAGCTTTATCTGGCTGACCGATAGAAAAGAGGAAAAATTATGAAACAGATAGATTCAATTTTTAAACATAAAAAAGCGGCAAGGTCTCTTTTGTCCTTGGTTCTTGCTTTTGCGCTTATAATTACCTCTGTCTTTTCGGGCGGTCTGCTTTCAACAAATGCCGAAACCAAAGATATCTGGGGCGGTCAGAGCGACTTGGTTGCGCCTGTGGACAGCGACAACGACGGCGTTTTTGAAATTACCAAGGCCAGCGAGCTGGCTTATATAGTTAAAAACGGCGGCGAGGGCAAAAGCTATATCCTTACCAACGATATTTTCCTTAACGACCCCGAAAAAGTTAATTGGCAAAACGGTACCGCAATAGGCGAATATACAATAAACAGTTGGTATGATTCTTATGGATTTACCGCATTCAGCGGAAAGGTAGACGGAAACGGCCACACCGTTTACGGTATGTATGTCAAGGTCGGCTCTTCCTACAGTCTTTACCATACGGGCGCAGGACTTTTCCCAATAGTAAGCGGCGAAACCGAAATTAAAAACCTCGGCGTCGATAAAGCGTATGTTAATTATGAATGCTTTGCTTCAGCATTTGTAGGAACAGGAGAATCCACGGCAACTCTTACAATCGACAGCTGTTATGCTGGTAGCGAAGTTACCCTCATAGGCTACGGTGTCGGAGCATTCCGCGGTTATTCCAACGGAATGACAACAAACCTTACAAACTCATATTCACAGGCAACCTTAAACGCTAACGGCGGAGTATACGGTTTAACTTCACTCGTTTGGGGCAAACTTAATATTTCAAACTGCTATAACGCAAACGGACCTGTTTTAACCGAAGGCTTACACGACGAAGCAACAATAAATGATTCTTATCAAACCGTGACTGCCGGCGGAAACCCCGGTGCAGTTACCGTTTCAATTGACAATATGAAGGGTAAGGACGTTTTTGAAAAGGCAGATAAAATGCCCGCCCTTAACGCAAACGGTAAATTCACTTCCCAAACAGGCATCCCCGTTCTGACAGTTTTTGCAAGTCTGCTTGAGCCCGCTCCCGAACCTGACCCCGTTGATCCTAACGCTTGGGACGGTTCTCTTTCCGTGCCGTCAGATACCGACAGCGACGGAATTTATGAAATTACCAAGGCTTCTGAACTAGCCTTTATTATCAAGAATGGCGCTCAGGGTAGAAGCTATAAGCTTTTAAACAATATTTACCTTAACGATATAGAAAAGGTAGACTGGCAAAGCGGTACGGCAATAGGTGAGTACACCATTCAAAACTGGTACGATTCCTACACATCTACCGCATTTAACGGAAAAATTGATGGTAACGGACATACTGTTTATGGTCTGTATATCAAAGTCGGTACGGAATATATCAATTATCATTCGGGAACGGGTTTGTTCCCTGAAGTCACAGGCGAAGCTGAAATTAAAAACCTCGGTGTAGATAATGCGTATATAGATTATGAAACCTACGCTTCTGCATTTATAGGAAAGGGAGTTAATTCAACAGCAAAAATCGACGGCTGTTATGTAGGAGAAAAGGTATATATTACCGCCTACGGTGTCGGCGCTTTCCGCGGTTACTCCAACGTAATGACTACAAATATTTCGAACAGCTATTCTCTTGGCAATTTAAACGCCAAGGGTGGCTTCTATGGTCTTGCTTCAATAGTTTGGGGACCGCTTAATATCTCCAACTCCTTTAATGCAAACGGACCTATTGTTTCTCACGACAATACAGAGGAAACAACTATCACCGATTCTTATCAGAGCGTAAATGGTGGCGTAAACGTTGGCGCTGTAACCCTAACTGCCGATAATATGAAGGGCGCCGATGCTCTTACAAACGAAAGCAAGATGTCTGCTCTTAATGCTAACGGTTATTTTACCGCAAGCGAAGGTTACCCAAAACTTAATTTATTTGTCGGTCTTCCAATAGGACCCGACCCTGCTCCCGGTCCCGGTGGTGAAGAACCCGGACCCGGTGGCGAGGAGCCAGACCCCGTTCCCGATTATGTTTGGGACGGCACAACCTCTGCTCCGCTCGATACCGATAATGATGGTGTCTTTGAAATCACAAATGCAGAAGAACTTGCTTTTGTTATTAAAGACGGAGTGGCAGGCAACTATATTTTAACTTCAGATATTTATCTTAATGATATTACAAAGGTTAATTGGTCACAAGGCACAGCTGTTGGCGGTTACAATATAAACAGCTGGTATGATTCTTATCAGCGCGCCGCTTTCAGCGGAACGGTCGACGGTAACGGACATACTGTTTATGGTATGTATATCAATGTCGGCTCTTCTTACATCGACTACAACACAGGCGCAGGACTTTTCCCATCAGTATCCAACACAACTGTAATTAAAAATCTCGGTGTAGATAATGCGTATATAGATTATGAAACCTACGCTTCTGCTTTTGTAGGAACGGGAACAGGCGCAAATGTTACTATCGACGGCTGTTATGTAGGAGAAAAGGTATATATTACCGCCTATGGTGTTGGCGCATTCCGCGGTTATTCCAACGGGATGACCACCGTAATATCTAACTGTTACTCTCTTGCAACCCTAAAGGCAAACGGTGGAGCATATGGTCTTGCATCAATCGTTTGGGGACCACTTAATATCGAAGGCTCCTTTAATGTAGCAGGTCCCATACTTTCCGATACTAATAACTATCAAGTAATCATTAAGGATTGTTATCAGACCGAAAATGGCGGAGTAAATGACGGCGCAACAACAATATCTGTCGATAATATGATGGGCGAAGACGTTCTTACAAACGAAAACAAAATGCCTCTTCTTAAGAAAAACGGTTATTTTGTAGCAAAGGAAGGCTACCCCGAGTTTGCCCTCTTTAACGGACTTCCGATAACACCCGACCAAGGGGGAGAAGAGCCCGGACCCGGGGGAGAAGAACCCGGGGAAGAAGAACCTGACCCAAATCCGACTCCGGACCCCGAAGAAGGCGAAAATCCCAATGCTTGGGACGGCTCGCTCAAAGAACCCAAAGATTCAGACAATAATGGTGTTTATGAAATTTACAGCGCATCTGAATTTGCCTTTGTTATCAAAAACGGCGGAAACGGCAAAAAGTACAAACTGAAAGCCGATATCTATCTTAACGATATAAATAAGATAGATTGGAAAACAGGTGTGTCGGCCGACGGCTATACAGTAAACAGCTGGTTCGATGCAAATTCTTCCAAAAAATTCAAGGGAAGCATTGACGGCGCAGGACATACTGTATACGGTATGTATTTCGATGCGGGCAACGTAACGTATTCCGATTTTGTACCTTATTCTGTTGGCCTTATTCCTCACACAGACAAAAATACAACTATAGAAATTAAAAACCTTTATGTTGATAATGTTTTTGTAAAATATGAATGTTATGCATCTGCTCTTGTTGGCAGAGCAGGAGACAGCGACGGACCGTCTACCGTAATAATTGAAAATTGCGGTATTGGCGAAAAGGTTTATGTTAAGGCATATTCTACAGCCGCATTCAGAGGCTTTACTTATAACGGAGCAACTGTTATAAGAAACAGTTATAGCCTTGGTAACTTTACTTCAAATGGCGGTTACACAGGCTTTGTTTCCAATGTTTGGGGCGAAACCGAAATTCAAAACTGCTATAATGCGGAGGGTCCCATCATTTCCGATACCGAAAGATATAAGGTTAACATTAAAAACTGTTACCAGACCGTTATGGGCGGAATAGAAGATGCAGGAGCCGCAGTGGTTACAAAAGAAAATATGCAGGGCAAGGACGTGTTCGAAAACGAAGACAAAATGCCCAATCTTAACGAAGACAATGTCTTTGTTGCATCCGACAGTTACCCTGTAAACTATGTATTTACCGATGCTTACGTAGATGTTGATGAAGAAGCAAATGCAAGTTCCAACATCTGGGACGGCTCGGTAGCCGAAGGTCTTTCGGGTAACGGTACCGAAAAAGAACCTTATTTAATATCAAATGGCACTCAACTTGCTTTTGCAATAACAAGCGGCGGCAACGGAGCTTACTACAAGATTACAAAGGATATCTATCTTAACGATATTGAAAAGGTTGATTGGAAAACAGGAAAGTCTGTTTCTGTGGGTTACAGAATCAATTCTTGGTTTTATAACACACCTTTTGAAGGTACCATCGACGGAGACGGTCATACCGTTTACGGTCTCTTTTTCAAGACAAATGTTAAAGACAAAGACTTCTTCTGGGGTCGTTACGGCGTAGGTCTTATTCCAAAGGTAGAGGAAGGAAAGAGCGTAAGCGTAAAACGTCTTGGTATAGACAGAGTGTATGTTTCATTTGAATGCGGTTCATCTGCTTTTGTGGGCTATGCAGCAAACAAATCCAAGATAAACATAAACGAATGTTTTGTTGGAGAAAATGCAACCGTCAAAGGAAACTGCGCAGGCGCGTTCAGAGGTTGTTCCGAAGAAGCCACAATTACCATTACAAACAGTTATTCCTTAGCCGAAACAATAGGCTCAGGAAAAGATGCAACACGAGGACTTGTGGGCACCGTTTGGGGACCTTTGACTATATCTCAGTCCTATAATGCAAACGGACCTTTAACCAGTTCTTACGAAAGATATAATGTTACCTTTGAAGATTGCTACCAGACCGAAAGAGGGGCAAAAGGCGAAAGAGGTGTTATGACTCTTAAAGCCGAAAATATGCAAGGCAAGGATGTGTTCACATCCAGAAGAAAGATGCCTTCCCTCAATAAATACGAGGCATATTTGGCAACCGACAGCTATCCCGTACTTAATATATTTGTAGGTGGCAAGGGCGCAATTTCCCTTACCGATGAAGGCGAAAAGGGAAGAGTATGGTCGGGCAAGCTTGCTTCTGAGTTTGCGGGCGGTACAGGTACAAAAGAAGACCCGTATTTAATTGAAACTCCCGAACAATTAGCACTTCTTGTTTCGGGCGGCAGCGGAGCAGGAACTAACCACTATAAACTCACAGCCGATATCAAGCTTAATGATACATCTAAGTCCGATTGGGAAAAGACTGCAACACCCTGGTTTGCCGGAATGAGCACCTTCAGAGGAACCTTTGACGGTAACGGACACACCGTTTCGGGTCTTTATTATAACGACGAAGCAAACGGCAGCGCCTATGCTGCAGGTCTTTTCCAACGCATTGGCGTAAATTCCAAAATTATGCGTGTTGGTGTAACAAGCTCCAAAATCTATGCAAAGAGCCGCAGGGGAGTTGCTCTGGCGGGCGCTATTGTCGGCTGGATTGAGGACTGGAACCCCGCAGAAAATAAGGATAAAAAAGCTCCTGTAATCAGCCAGTGCTTCGCAGATGATACAGTATTTGTTGAAGGTACAAGCGCGGGCGGTATTGTCGGCGGCGCGCCCACATGGGTTGAAATCGACAACTGCTACTTCACAGGAGAACTTACAGGCAAAAACTTCACAGGCTCAATCGTCGGTGACGCTTGGGCAGGCGACGGCTACGGACCTGTTCTTACAAACTGCTTTGCCGCAACCCTCGACCGTAACGCTGTTGGCGGCGGCGACGCTTTCAGAGCAAAGGATGTTGCCGCAGGCAAAACCACACTTAAAAACGTTTATGTAGACGGTATCGACGAAAGCGGAAGCGCTGTTATGCTCAGCGTTATGTATATGAGAGGCGAAAGTGCGCGCGAGCGTCTTAAGGGCTTCGACTTTGACGGCGTTTGGAAAACAGTAAAGGGTGGAACACCCGTACTTAAATGCTTCGCAAATGCCGAAAAATACACCTGCACAAGAGAACCCAAAAAGGTTACTATAAGCTTTGGTAATTTAGGCGGAGCAAAACTCGATGTAGTAACAGGTATTCCCGGTTATACAAAAATTACTGAAGATACCATTCCCAAGCCCTACCGTTACGGCTATCTCTTCAAGGGTTGGCACCACTTCAATGAATACGGCGCCCCCTTTGAACTCGACGTATTCCCCGATTTCGACATAACCCTTTATGCCGAGTGGGAAGAGGTTGGATTTACCGTCAGCTTCGAAAATGAGCTTGATGAAAAATATGACTATAATTCAGGTATTGAACTTTACAAACCCGGTATTGCAGGCTATAATCCGCTTTATATCAGAAACGGTTGGCGTTCCTTACACGCCAAAGCCGATAGCGAGGTTGAACCTACATTCCTCTTATCTTACGAGAATGCGCTCGAGGTTGGAAAAGAATATCATCTCTCAATCTGGCTTTCAACCGACACCGAAGGCGCGGCAGGAGAAATCAAGTTCACCCATTCTGAAAAGCCCGACGTAAACCTTGAAGGCATAGGTTATCAAACCGCCTTTAAGTATTCGGAATTAAAGGTTGGCGAGTGGACTCAATATGAAGTTAAATTCATAGCAAATGCTCCCTATATTCTCATAAGCTCTCCCGTAGGACAAAGCATATTCTTCGAGGATATTCATGTTGTTCCCACAGGGGAAGAGGGTAAGCTCGGCGGACTCAAGCAAACCCAGCAGCAGACTTCTGCAAACAAGCCCGACAACACTCAAAACACAGGTCTTATTACAATAATAATCATCTGTGTTTCGGTAATTGGTCTT
>JAZLEK010000076.1:0-14538 GCA_045615225.1 Acutalibacteraceae bacterium
AAATTCCGTTTTCTTTTAATCTGTTTTGCGCCTTTATTGCATCTGAAGTTAATATTCCGTAGGTTACAATTGCCGTCTTCCCGCTTTCTTCAAAACAGGTATAATCGGCATCGTTAAAGCTAAACGGAATATCTTCCTTACCTCTTGGATAACGAATTACTACGGGCGAAGAAAATGTTGTAGTTTTATTTATAAAACCTGTAAGCTCGCTGTAGCTTGCAGGCGAATAAACCGTCATTCCCGGAACGGTTGTCAGAAAAGCAACGTCAAACACGCCTTGATGTGTTTCCCCATCATCACCGACAATTCCCGCCCTGTCAACAAGAAAACATACAGGAAGTTTTGCAATAGCGCAATCGTGAATTATTTCATCATAAGAGCGTTGTAAAAAGGAACTGTATACGGCAAAATATGGACGCATACCGCCTGTTGCCAAGCCCGAAGCAAAGGTTACTGCATATTCTTCTGCAATACCGACATCAAAAAATCTTTCGGGATACCTTTTTGAAAACTCTTCAAGACCCGTACCCGTAGTCATAGCCGCAGTAATTGCGCAAACTCGACTATCATCTTCGGCCAATTTGCAAAGTGCCTGTCCGCACACAGATGAAAAGTTTTCGGTGTTACCCATAACAAGACCGTCATGTGTATCGAACGCAGAAACACCATGATAACTGCCCGGCTCTTGCTCAGCAAATCCATAACCTTTACCTTTAACTGTAACAGCATGAACCACACAAGGCTTTTTCTGTGCTTTGGCAATAGCCAAAGCCGTTTCAAGTTGTTCAACATCGTGTCCGTCAACCGGACCAATATATTTAAACCCGAAAGATTCAAACATATTGTTTTTGAATACCTGTCGAGCGAAAACACGTTTAATGCCGGATAAAAGTTTAAAGAGAAAACCACCTATTAGCGGAATCTTTCTGATAATGATTTCTAAACGATACTTAAACTTATAATAACCCGGGTTAAGTCTTATCTTTTTAAGATGTTCGGACATTGAGCCGACATTACTTGAAATTGACATTTTATTATCGTTTAGTACAGCAATAAAATTACTGTCTGTGTACCCGATATTATTAAGCGCTTCAAGAGCAAGTCCACCCGTTAAAGCACCGTCACCGATTACCGCAACGCTTGTCCTCTCTTCACCCTTCAAAACGCTTGCTTTATATATACCGTAAGCAGCCGCGAGCGAATTGCTTGCGTGTCCGGTAACAAACGAATCATATTCGCTTTCGTCAGGGCGCATAAAACCTGATATTCCGTTTTCTTTTCTTATCGTAGAAAAGGCTTCATATCTTCCTGTAAGCAGTTTATGCGTATAGCACTGATGCCCAACATCGAATATTAAAGAATCGTTTGGAAGATTTAAAAACCTATGAAGCGCAACAGTAAGCTCTACAACACCGAGATTAGATGCTAAATGACCGCCGTTTTTCGAAACGGTGGTTATAAGCATATCTCGAATTTCGTTGCAAAGCTTTGAAATGTCGTTATAATTAAGTTTTTTAAGGTCAGAAGAATTATTTATTTTACCTAAAAACTTATAATCCAAAATTATCAACTTCCTATCAGTAATCTCTGTTGCACAAATAGTCGGCAAGCTCTTTTAGTTCGTAAGCTTTATCGCCGAAAATATCAAGTTCACATTTAGCCTTTTCAGTAAGCTCGTCTACAAGCTGACGGCATTTTTCAATCCCCAAAAGCTTAACAAAGGTAGATTTATTATTATCCTTGTCGCTATGTATGGGTTTGCCGAGTTTTTCTTCATTTCCAACTTCGTCTAAAATATCATCGACAATTTGAAAGGCAAGACCTAAATATTCGGCATATTTTTCGGCGGCAGAAATCTTTTCTTTGTCTGCATCTGCAAGAATACAACCGATTTTGCAAGCCGCAACTATAAGCTTGCCTGTTTTAAGAGAGCAAATTTGTTTTAACACCTCAATATCGGCAGCCTTGTCTTCGTAAAGAAGGTCAATAACTTGACCGCCAATCATTCCATCTGTTCCCGCACATTCGGCCAAAACACGTATTGCTTTTAGCACATTTTGGCTTTTAATATCGCTTGTGTAGGATGCAAATGCAAAAGCATCTGTCAAAAGCGCGTCACCCGCCAGAAGCGCAAAGGTTTCTCCAAATTTTTTATGGCAAGACGGCTTTCCTCTTCTCATATCATCGTTGTCCATACAAGGAAGGTCGTCGTGAATAAGAGAATATGTGTGAATACATTCAATTGCAATTTCGAAGTTTGCGCTGTAATTGTCTTTTCCTCCGCAAAGCGTGTAAAACCTATTAATCAGGAAAGGTCTTATACGTTTACCGCCAAGAAGCAAACTGTATCTGCAAGCATCATTTACAACTTCATATTTTCTGGTATCGCTTTCAAAAAGATACTCAATATATTCTTCAACAGTTTTTGCATATTGCTTTAAAGAATCTTTTATCATAACTCATTACCGCTTTTTAAGGTTTCAATTTTTTGTTTTGCCTGACTCAGCGCTTTTGTACAATGCTTAGAAAGATTTATTCCCTCTTCATAAAGTTTGAGCGCTTCATCAAGCGTTATATCATTCGAGCTAAGCTTTTCGGTAACTTTTTCAAGAGCCGAATAAGCTTCCTCGAAAGTGAGATTTTTATCAGCCATAAATTTTCTCCTAAACTATTTTATCAACAGTACAGTCGGCTTTTCCGTCCTGGAAACGCACTGTAATTTTATCGTTCTTGTCAAGACTTTTAACAGAACTAATATTTTTATCACCCATTTCAACACAGGCAAAGCCTCTGAGCAGGGTTTTCGTTGGGCTAAGCGCATCGAGCCGAGCTATCTGAGTTGAGCACTTGTTTTCTTTAACGGTTAAAATCTTTTGCAGACCGTTTTCAAGTCTATCTGTCATAAAATCAAGACCGAGTATACGCTTTTCAAAAATATATTCTTCGGGAGAAGAAAAAATGCGGTTTTTCAGCAGCAAATCGAGCGCGTTTTGTTTAGACGCTAAAAGGTTAATAATCTTTTTTTCAATGAAGCTTTCAGCCGAAAGAATGTTGCTTTTAAGCTCTTCGCAGTCGGGCACTGCAAGCTCTGCCGCGGCAGATGGAGTAGGCGCTCTCAGGTCACACACAAAATCGCTTAAGGTGAAATCCGTTTCGTGTCCCACAGCAGAAATAATAGGTTTTGAAAAAGAATATATGCGCCTTACAAGCTTTTCATCGTTAAAGCACCATAAATCCTCGATTGAACCGCCGCCGCGACCGATAATAACAACGTCTGCATCTGTCTGCTCCATTTTATCAAGCGCGGTGCACAAACTGGAAGGCGCCAATTCACCTTGTACCGTAGCGGGGCAAAACACTATATCGCTCATCGGATATCTTCTGCCGAGTACGCTGAAAATATCCTTAATTGCCGCGCCTGTTTCAGAGGTAATAACCCCAACTTTTTTGGGGAATTTTGGTATTGGCTTTTTTGAAGCGGCATCAAACAGTCCTTCCTTTGTGAGCTTTTCTTTTAACTGTTCGAGCTTTAAAAGAAGGTCACCCTCGCCGTCGGGTTTTATGCTTTCGGCGTACATTTGATAAATTCCGTCGCGTTCATATACCGAAATTCTACCCGTGCATATAACCTGCATTCCTTCTTTAAGTTCAAATTTCAGATGCTCAGCATTACCTTTGAACATAACGCATTTTAGGGTGGAAGAATTATCCTTTAAGGTAAAATAAATATGACCGCTTGCAAAATGCCGCTTAAAATTTGATATTTCACCTCGAATGCTTATAAAGGAAAGTCGGTTATCTCCGTCAAGCAAGCTTTTGATATATGAATTTAATTGTGTAACGGTTACAACAATTGGCGACATAAATTATTCACCGTTTGCTCTGATTATTGAGCCTAAAATACCGTTTGCAAAGGAAGCGTCTTGGCTTGATGCATATTTTTTGATGATTTCAACACATTCATTTACCGAAACCGAAGCCGGTATATCATCAAAGAAGTTGATTTCCGAAACAGCAAGACGCAAAGCCGCTAATGATACCTTAGAAATTCTTGCTTTGCTCCAGCCTTTTAAATACTTTGAAATAAGCTCATCTATGCTTTCAATATTTTCAATTGCTTTGCTTACAACCGCATTGCAATAATCATCATCTATGTCGATTCCCGCTTCCTTAGCAATAGCAAAAAGTTCTTCTGCGCTATCGCCCGAAAAGCTGTATTCAAATAAAAGTATAAAAGCTTGTTCTCTCAATTCTTTTCTTGTCATTTTGCACCTCTAAGCGTATATATTTATACAATATACATTATATATTGTTAATGCATATTTTTCAAGATATTTATGCATATTTGCATAAAAAAATTATGTTGTAATATAGGGAATTTTCTGTTATAATGCTTATAACTATAACTTACTCGGAAGTGAAAGTATGTCTATTGAATTCAGAAACAGCTTTTTTGGCTTTAATAAAGACGATGTTTTAAACTATGTCCATATGAAAGACCACGAGCTTAAAAATCTTTCAAATTCACTTAATTCACAGCTTGACGAACTTCAAAAACAACTTGATGAACTTAAAGCTGAGCATATTGCCGCACTTAATACCATAGGCTCACTCACACGTGATAACGGTGAACTTAAGGCTCGTGTTGACGAATATGACAAAAAGGCAAACGAGCTTGAAATTATGAGCGCAAATATTGGTAAGCTTTATCTTGTTTCAAAGGCCACCGCAAAATCCATTGTCGAAAAGAGCGAGGAAAGCTCGGCGGCTATTGCCCTTCAAAACGAAAGACAGCTTAAGAGCATTGAAAATACCCAAACTTCTATTAAAGATATTGCAGAGGGCATCCTTTCGGCTTCTAAGGGCTTTGTAAGTCGTCTTGATGAACTTCAGTCTTCACTCGACGCGGTTAAAGGCAAGGTTGCTTCAAATAACACCCAAACCGCTCAGGTAAGTGAAGAATTTGCAGAGCTTTATGCAAAACTCGGTTAGTTTATGAAAGAGTGGGTTTTAAATACAAAAGACCTTGTCACCAAAGCCACACAAATTTCCTCAGGTGACAGAGTTCTCCTTTCGGGCACGGTTTATACCGCAAGAGACGCGGCGCATAAACGAATTATGGCTTTAATTGATAACAACGAGCCATTACCCTTCAACCTTTCGGGCGCTGTAATATATTATGCAGGTCCTACTCCAACTCCGACAAACATGGCTATTGGGAGTTGTGGTCCTACAACATCTTCACGCATGGACCCTTACACACCTACCCTTTTGGACTTAGGTCTAAAATGCATTATTGGCAAGGGTGAACGAAACAAGGAGGTTCAAAACGCGCTTGTTCGCAATAATGCAATTTATCTTTGCGCGATAGGCGGCGCAGGAGCTCTGGCCTCTAGGCACATAACCGCGTGCGAAGAAATCGCATTTTTAGACCTTGGATGCGAATCGGTTAAAAAGCTTACTTTTAAAGATTTCCCGCTAATATGTGCAATTGACACTAAGGGTGGAAACCTATTTGATAAATAACAAAAACGGTGAGAATTTTCTCACCGTTTTTTATTTAATACTTTAAATATATCCTTTTAGCATTACGGGTTGCAGTTTTTGCAAGGGGTATAGCCGTCACTAATAAGGTCTTCTCTGTTTCCTTTAAATTCAGATTTGTTATCAGCTTTAATTTCATCTGCGCTACTACAAGTTTCCAGATGAAATTTTTTAGTTTTTGTGTTAAGGATATACCTAACCTCAGAGTTCGCCGTGTTGTTTTCATCGTTATCTATAAGCTTACTATCGCCTGTTGCATAATCGATTTCGATTCCCGGTTGAATATTGTGGACAAACACATTAAAGCAAATCCCCTCGCCTTTATCCTCAACCGAAAACGCTTCCATTTGGACTCCCTTTGCAACAAGGTTGTCACCATCATATAAAGGCGTCACCCTGTAAACGACATGATTTTCAGTTTCCTTAACATAGTCGGCAACCATATTTTCAAAGGGTAGCATACCCTCTACATTTAAATATCTTGTTCCTGTTATTAGATTCTTCTCGTTTGCGTTTTCGCCGCTAAGCTGAAAGCCGATAAGGTGACAACGGTTATATAAATATTTGCCGTCTACTATATCATATTTTACGGTATGCCATCCGCTTGGCTTAATTTGTCCTATTGCACCACGTTCTTCGGTTGGCATAATATCTATTCCTATACAGGCTTCTGCAACTCCACAACGACCAAGCGAATCTAAATCAGAGTAACGCTCAAAGGATACCGCCGTAAGCGGAGAGGAGGCAAAACCGGGTATATTGTCGTTTAATACGGTATAAGGGGAATCTGTCGACGCTTCTATCTCATTATTTGAGACAGACGAAGAAGGCAGACTGCTGTTCACCTGAGGCTCTGTGGAAGATACACAGCCGCAAAGCAAAATACAAAAGGATAAAATCAGGCAGATTACAGTTGTTTTTTTCATTACTCAAAAACCTCCACTGTAATTTTTTCGTGAGAGTTTCCCTTGAATTCAAAGCTTGAGACGAGTTGTTTGTTGATAAGAAGATTTTCGGGGAACTTTTTATCATAGGGATAGCTTCGGTTCCATCGATAAATTATTATCTTGTTCGGTGAGATATTTTCAATGTCAATATTCTCGGCAAAGCAAAAATCACTATCGGCACATTCTTTTAAAGGGTTATCGCAAACCATAAGATTTACCGAAACAGACTCGAAAAGCTTTGCGGTATAACCATTTACAAAAAGTCTGCTATCGCCTATTATTTGCAGCATTTCATCAAGTAGAATTCTATCTCTGCTTTGTCTGCGATTTGCAAAGGAATATCCACCGTCTGCATCTAAACAAATAATTAAATTCATAAGTTCTACTTTTTATAAATTATATCTTTGAAGTTTTCGGAATATAATAATTCGCCATCACTTGTAATCCACATAGCCTCTACCCCGTTTAACGAATTAATAAAAGATATTCCCTCTTCTGCCGACATATTAAAGGTTGCCGTAGAAAGCGCATCGGCAAGACCGCTATCGCTACAGCAAACAGAAACCGAAATAAAATCAAACTTAGGCATTAGGGTTTCGGGGTCTATAATATGATGGTAGGCTACACCATCTACCAAATAATACCTTTGGTAAGTGCCCGAGGTTACAAAGGCTTGACCGTCAAGCGCCACTTTTACGGTGTTTTCACCGTTTCCCGTTGTGTCGGACATAGCAACAGCGGTAATCCACGGAGTGCCGTCGCCCTTGGGACCGATAGTGCGGATATTTCCGCCGATATTGAGTGTATAGTTGGCAACACCCTTTGCCTCTAATGCTTTGGCAATTTGTTCGGTAGCGTAGCCTTTTGCAACCGCACCTACATCGAGCGACATATTTTTGTCACTTAGAAATACGGTACTGTTTTCGCTATCGATAATTATATTATTTATATCGGTATGTTTTGCAGCCTCTTTCAAGGTATCCATAGGAGGAAGCTTTGCTTCGGGGTCTTCTGTTTCACCACCATAGATATTTCTATAGTTGTGCCAAATTGAAAGCACGCTACCCATTGCTATATTAGTTTTTCCGTTAGTTTTGGTATATAGCTCAACACAGTAATTCAGTAAATCAATTATTTTTTTATCTACCTTCACAGGCTCTTTTCCTGCGTTTTGGTTTATGGTACGAATGTTGTTTACATTTTCGTAGGATTTATAAATATCATATAGCTTGTTATACTCTTCGAGCTGAGCCTTAATAAATTCACAGTTTTTATCAAAGGCTTCTGCCTCAATCTCAAATCCGACTATAGTAGACGCTGTATCGAAAAAGTCTAAATAGGTTTCGGTAAATCGTTCCTTCTGCTTTGTACAAGAGCAAAGGCACGTCAATATTAAACTTATGAGCAAAGCACAAGAAACAATTCTTTTCATTTTTTCACACTTCCTTTTAAGAAAAAAAGAGGGGAAGATTATTCCCCTCTTCTTGTTATAGCTTTAAGGTAAATTATTTTGCAGCGTTAGCAAGTACGGTCTGATAGCCGGCAATCTGCATTGTGCAAACAGCAGCGAGGTCAGCATCGGTAGGACGCATATAACCGTCTTTACGTGTGTCAGCAGTAGCGATAGCCTTGATTTCGTCAGCGGTCATGCCTTTTTCTGCAATGTAATCGGTAAGAGCGTTAGCCTGAACATACCACTCAGCAATGCAGGTGCCTTCAGGGCTGAACTTAACCATGTTATAGTCTTCCTTGAGGTTTCTCTTGGTGTCCTTGTAGTTCTTAGCAGCGATTTTGCCGTCAGCAACTTCAACCTTGGGCTGAATTTCGTCAACGATAGCAGCAATGGTCTTGCCTTCTGCATCAACTACGATAGCACCGAATGTAGAATAGAGCTGAGCAACAGCGTTCTTGTCGTCAGTCTTGCTTGTAGAACCGGAAACGTCGGTTTCAACATCGAGGCCGAGTTTGAAAGAATCAGCAGCAGCGGTGAAGGTTTTAGCCTGAGCGTCTTCACAAGCAGCTACGAAAGCAGCCTTGAAAGAAGTGATGTCCATTGTGCAAACTGCGAAGAGGTCAGCATCAACAGCTACCTGATGGCCGTTGGATTCTTTGGTTTCGAGAGCCTTAACGTCAGCAACAGTTTTGCCAATCATCTTCTGTGCGAAAGCAGCAGCCTGCTCATACCACTCAGCGCCGCCTTCGATGTTGCCATAAGAAGCGGAAACGCCCTTCATGTTGTAGTCTTCTTTCTTTTCCTTCTTGGTGCGAACATCTACGCCGTCAACAGTAACGGTTACGTCAGCTTTAACAGAAACCTTGGTCTGTGCGCAGTCGAGGTCAGCAGCAACGATTTTACCGTCTTTATCGAGAACAACGGTAGCAACAGTAGCGTCAGCCTGAGCAGTAGCATCTTTGTCATCAGCTGCATCGGCAGAAGAATCAAGAGATACGTCGATACCCATACCGAGCTTGTACTCAGCTTCTTTAGCGCCACCGCAAGCAGCGAAGGTAGCTACGAGAGCAAGTGCGAGTACTAATGCGAGAATCTTTTTCATAACATTCTACTCCTTAAAGTAAAAAAATATTCAAAGGGCTATGCACCCTAAGTCAAGTGTGATTATACACTAAAACTTCACATTGGTCAATAGTTTTTTGATAAGTTTGTTAATTTTATATCAATTTGACTGCATAACTTTGATAGTATTGGTGTTTCCACATATATTTATTGGAGAACCACCAACGATTACTACGGTATCTCCCCTTTTAACAATATCGATTTGTTTAGCGCAGTCGAGCGCGTGGCGGAAGAGCGCATCTTCACTTTGCTGATTTTTTGCAAGTACCGGAAGTATGCCCCAGGAAAGTGATAACTGATGGAAGGTTTTAAGTTCGGGGGTAGACGCAACAATAGGCTCATTCGGTCTGAATTTTGAAAGTCTGCGCGCTGTATGTCCCGACTTTGTAACGGCAATTATAGCCTCGGCTCCAAGGTCGCGCGCGGTTGTACAAGCTGCATCACAAATTGCATTTGCCGTATCGTTCTCATTTATAAAGCGTCTGTTATCAAATACGTGCATATTTTGCGCGTCTGTTTCAGCCTGACGAACTATATTAGACATTACCTCAACCACCCTTGCAGGATGGTCACCCATAGCCGTTTCACCCGAAAGCATAACTGCGCTTGTACCGTCGAATACAGCGTTGGCTACGTCGGTGATTTCTGCCCGCGTCGGATTATAGGAATGTACCATAGATTCGAGCATTTGGGTTGCGGTAATTACAATTTTGCCTGCGCCGTAACAGCTTTTGATAAACCTCTTTTGAAGTCCCGGAAGCTTTTCATATTCAACCTCAACTCCCATATCGCCGCGAGCGACCATTATTCCGTCGGATTCTTCAAGAATTTCATCGAAATGCTCTACACCGTCGGCATTTTCGATTTTCGAAATTATTTTAACCGAATGGCCGCCATGATAATTTAGAAATTTTCTAAGGTCGATTACATCTTGCTTTGTGCGGACAAAGGATGCGGCAACATAATCCACATCATTTTCAACGGCAAATATAATATCTTCCTTATCTTTTTCAGATAAATAAGGCATATCAAGGTGAACACCCGGTACATTTATACTTTTACGGTCTTTAAGAATTCCGCCGACAACAACACGGCAAACAATATCAGTATCGTTAACCGATTCAACCTCTAAAACTATGCTTCCGTCGTCTATTTTTATTGTGTCTTTATTTTTAAGAAGCTTGTTAAGGCCTGAATAATTAAAGCTTACTATTTTATTATTACCAATTTGTTCTATATTAGTTAAGGTTATGTTCTCACCTTCAACCAGTTCTGCCCTTCCTCCGTCTATCAGACCTGTTCGAATTTCAGGTCCTTTTGTATCAAGTAAAATAGCGGCAGAGAGTTCAAGACTGTCTCTTACCTTTCTGAAAAGTTCTATTGTTTTTTTGTGACTTTCGTGCGAACCGTGAGAAAAGTTAAGACGAGCAACATTCATACCGCTTTTAAAGAGCTCTTTAATCATCTGCTCATTTTCGCTCGCAGGACCTAAAGTACAAACAATTTTTGTTTTTCTCATTTTAAACACCTTTCAATAAATCCAAATTCTCCGCTATTTTACATTATATCGCAATAATTTTAATTTTCAAGTAAAAAGGTTGACACCAAGCTTTTTTACAATTATATTGTTATTATATTAATTTAAGGAGTTTTTTCCCTTGATAAACGAAAGAAATTTAAAGCTTGGAACAGCCCGTTCAGCCATAAGAGAACTTTTTGAATACGGAAAAAAACAAAAAGCCATTTTAGGAGAAAATAAGGTTTTTGACTTTAGTCTTGGTAATCCCAGTATCCCGGCCCCTAAAGAGGTAGATAATGCTATTACTGATATTATTGCCAACAACCCATCGGTTTTAACCCACGGCTACACAAGCGCACAGGGCTCTTTTGAAGCGAGAACCGCTATTGCAGATTATATTGAAAAGCGTTTTAATTTAACGGCATCTGCAGATGATATCTATATTACCTGCGGCGCAGCGGCCGCCCTTTGCTGTGTTTTTGGCGCTTTGACCAAGGACTCGAACACCGAGTTTATCGCTATTGCCCCCTATTTCCCCGAATATAAGGTGTTTGTGGAAGGGCAAGGCGCAAATTTAAAGGTTGTTCCCGCCGACACAAAGGCTTTTCAGATTGATTTTAAAGCTTTAGAAACACTTATAAATAAAAATACTACTGCAGTTATAATTAATTCTCCCAACAACCCTTCGGGTACCGTTTATTCTAAAGAAACTCTTATAGAATTAGCAAATTTGCTATCCGATAAATCAAAAGAAATTGGACATCCAATATATATTATTTCCGACGAGCCTTACAGAGAGCTTGTTTACAATAATATTAATGTTCCTTTTATACCTTCAATATACAATAATACTTTTGTTTGTTATTCATATAGCAAGTCTTTGTCTTTACCGGGTGAACGAATAGGATATGTATATGTCCCCTCTTTTGCCGAAAAATCAAAAGAACTTTATGCCGCAGTTGCAGGCGCGGGAAGAGCTTTGGGATATGTTTGCGCACCTTCGCTTATGCAACAAGTAATTGCAAGATGTATTAACGTAAAACCCAACCTCAATAAATATTATACTAACCGCAATTTACTTTATGACACACTCACCTCTTACGGTTATGAATGCGCCTCCCCCGACGGTGCTTTTTATCTTTTTGTTAAGGCTCCAAACGGTGACGGAAATAAATTTTCCAAACTTGCAAAGAATAAAAATGTGCTGATTGTTCCCGGTGAAAGTTTCGGCTGCAAAGAGTTTGTGCGTATTTCGTACTGTGTAGATACAAAAACCGTTAAAGGCGCCTTGCCTTTTTTTAAGGAGTTAATAGAAGAATGTTAGTTTTAGCCTCTGCTTCGCCAAGAAGACAAGAACTTATAAAGCTTATTGATGACAATATTATCATTTGCCCATCTGACGCAGACGAAAGTTATTCTGCCGACACACCCGTAGAATCTGTTCCCGAAATACTTGCAGTTCGCAAAGCAGCTGAAGTTGCAAAAAAATACCCTAACGACACAGTAGTTGGGTGTGACACTTCTGTTATTATAGGAAACGAAATTCTTGGTAAACCAAAGAACGACGAAGATGCTAAAAGAATGTTAAAGCTTCTGGCCGGAGATACTCACAAAGTAATAACCGGTTGTGCAATCTTTAAAAACGGAAAAACCGTCAGCTTTAGCGAAACAACAGAAGTCACTTTTTTTCCATTAAACGATAAAGACATAGAAGACTACATTGCCACAAATGAGCCTTTTGACAAGGCCGGTGCTTACGGCATCCAGGGAAAAGGCTCGCTTCTTGTTAAGGGCATAAACGGAGATTATTTTAATGTTGTTGGACTTCCTGTAGCAAAACTTAATAAGGTTTTAAAAATGATATAAAAAAGCGATGTGCATATGCACATCGCTTTTAATTTTATTTTGCTTTTGATTCACAGTAGATGCAACGGTACACCATATTTTCGCTGTCGGTCAGCTTGAAGATATGGGGTAATTCCTGCTCTACCGAGGTAATGCAACGGGGATTTTTGCACTTTATTAAATCTTTTATTTCTTTTGGAGCATCAATTTTAGGAAGCTTTGTATTGACTCCGTTTTTAATTATGTTAACAGTAATATTGGGGTCGAAATAACCGATAATATCAAGATTAAGTTCAATTTCGGCATCAATCTTAATAATATCTTTTCTGCCGCCCGGCATTTTTTTACTATATGCGTTGTTAATTACCGCAACAAGACAGTCAAGCTCGGCAAGGCCTAAAGCTTTATAAAGCTCCATGCCCTTTCCTGCTGTAATATGGTCGAGTACAATTCCGTTTTCAATAGGACTGATTGTCATTTACTCCACCTCCAAAAGTTTAAGTATGAGCGCCATTCGGATATATTTTCCATTCTTAGCCTGCTCAAAATATTTTGCTCTTTTATCGTTATCAACAGCAACCGCAATTTCGTTAACGCGAGGCAGCGGATGAAGAATGCACATATCTTCCTTTGCATTTTCAAGTTTTTCAGGAGTCAGGATGTAACTATCTTTAAGACGAATATAATCCTGCTCGTTAAAGAAACGCTCTCTTTGTACGCGAGTCATATAGAGAATATCAAGTTCAGGCATAACCTCTTCAAGATTTGTTGTTTCTACAAATTCAATATTATTCTTTTCGATTACTTCTTTAATTATGTAATCGGGCAAGGTTAATTCTTTTGGTGATACAAGAACAATTTTAACGTTTTTATAACGAGAGAGAGCCCCAATTAATGAATGTACTGTCCTTCCAAACTTAAGGTCTCCACAGAATCCAACAGTAAGATTATCAAATCTTCCCTTTTCGCGATTAATGGTTAAAAGGTCGGTTAAAGTCTGTGTGGGATGGTTATGTCCGCCGTCGCCTGCATTGATAACAGGAATTCCCGCATGCATTGATGCAACGAGCGGCGCACCTTCTTTAGGATGGCGCATTGCGATTATATCTGCATAATAGCCTACAACCTTAACTGTGTCTGCAACGCTTTCGCCCTTTGCAGAGGATGAGCTCTGTGCCTCTGAAAAGCCGAGCACATTTCCGCCAAGCTCATACATAGCCGCCTCAAAGGAAAGGCGTGTTCTGGTTGAGGGCTCAAAAAATAGGGTTGCAAGTTTTTTGCCCGCACATTTATGAGCATATTTTTCGGGATTTTCGATTATATCGTTTGCAACCGAAACAAGCTCATCAATTTCTGCCGTGGTAAGGTCGAGAATATCGATTAAATTTCTCATTATGTAAAAGTCCTTTCTTTAGGCTTTTGCTCCGTTTACCTCAAGATACTTCTTGATTCTTTCAACATTTTCTCTGTTGGCTTCATCTTCTTCAAGATATTCAATAATATCATATACATCAACAACAGAATATACGGGGAAACCAAATTCCTCTCCAACCTCTGCCATTGCACTTTTTTCGGTATTACCCTTTTCCTTACGGTCTACCATAACGAATGTAGCGGCAACCTTTGTACCCTTAAGAGAAGATAAAATTTCCATACTTTCTCTAATGGCAGTACCGGCTGTGATAACATCCTCAACGATTACGATTTCTTCGCCTTCCTGAGGCTTGTAGCCAACGAAAACGCCACCTTCACCGTGGTCCTTTTCTTCCTTACGGTTAAAGAAGAAAGGAACGTCGAGACCTTCGCGAGACAATGCAGTTGCTACGGATACAGCAATCGGAATACCCTTATATGCAGGTCCATAAAGAACTGTTCTCTTATTTCCTACCTTTTGAAAATAAGCCTTTGCATAGAATTCACCAAGCTTACAAATCTGGTCTCCTGTTTTAATATCGCCTGCGTTTATAAAATAAGGGATTTTGCGTCCGCTTTTAGCTGTAAAATCTCCAAACTTTAAAACTCCTGCGCTCTCTAAAAACTGTATAAATTCTCTCTTGTAGCTTTCCATTTTAATTTCCTCCGTAGTTTAAAATCAGTCAACAAATTCC
>JAZLEK010000077.1:0-6317 GCA_045615225.1 Acutalibacteraceae bacterium
TCCCTAAGCTTATTCCAAGTTTCCCTGTCAACCTCGCCTGTAACGTTCAAACCGAAAAATTCTTGAAAGCGTGATACGGCATCGGCGGTGGTTTGGTCATAAACCGAATTTATTGGGAAAAGAGGGAAGTTGCCGTCAAAATATGCAAGGACGTTAAGATAATACTGTATCAGCGCAACACCCGGACCTACAGAACCTATGGTTAAAACGTTTTCAAAGGGGAGTTGGGCTTCCTGTAAGGAAACACCCTCAGAAACAAGCTCTGCAAGATTTTTTACCCCCGCATAATATCTTTTTATTCTGTACCAGGTTGCCTTATCAACCTCCCCTGTAACGGGAAGATTAAAAATTTCCTGAAAGCTTCTGACGGCATCTTCGGTCGGCACACCGAAAATTCCCGCAGGGTCGGTTATCTTCGGTATAGCAGGATAATTCTGAGAAATACGGTTAAGCTCCTCTTGAATTATTTCAACATCATTACCCGCATCTCCGAGTCTTAGGGGTGAGCCCGGGTAAGATTCTTCTATATCTTCAACAGGTGCGTTGGTGATAATATTGATATCGTTTCCGTAATATCTTTGAAGTATTTCGTAAGGAGTCAGTCCTTCTCTCGCAAGGGATACGGTGCCCCATTGGCTGAGTCCGTCACAGGTAGAGGTGGTACCGTTGCAAAATTGGGTAAAAAGAGGGTTGACGGTGCCCTGTCTTACAACATAATCGTTAAAAAGTTCGTCGACAATTACGCTGATATTTTCAAAAATATCTCGGTCCGGAACAAATGCTTGGTCATAAGCGGTAGAATTTGTTATATCAAAATCATATCCGCGTGATGGGTACCATTCGCTGAAAATTCTGTTAAGCGCATATGTTGTAATGGCATATATGTTCGCGCGCAAGGCGCTGTCGGGCCAGTTGGGGTAAATCTCACTCGAAGCAACGTTTTTAACATAGTCGGCAAAGGGCACAGTCAGGTTCTGAGCCGCAGAGTCGGGAGGGCCGAGATGCACTGTAATAGTTTCGGGAATAGGCTGAAAAATTTCATTTGGCATCGGTATTCACCTCTAAAGCTCATAGTTGTCGAATTCATCGATAATAATAGGTCGGTTTCCTTCGGGTGATGATATGAGAGGGTAGAGGGAAACGTTCTGCACAGAAGTAACCTTGTCAAACACAGCAACATTATAGTTGTCGGTTGAAATATAACCGTCGGCAGAGGTTTCTATATTGTAGTAGGCGTACGGTCGCTCACTTGGGTCGGGCGCTTCGGTATAAACCGACGAGGGCGCAGGCAATTTTATAAGCGGAGTTTTTCCGCTTATATCGGTGACCGCTTCGGCAATTACATTCATATTTTCTTTAGTACCAGTAAAAACCGTTACCTTTGCATTTTCAACAGGATAAAGACCTCTGAGCGAAGTAGCATTTACAATGAGCCCGCCGCTGCCCGACATATTTTCATCATTTTCGGTTTGGTGTAAAGGCTCGGCATTAACATTAACGGCTTTGGATGGTTCTTTCTCGGTTACAGGCAATGCCTGAGCCTTCATTTTTTTCATTTCCTGTATGTATTTTTCAAACATAGATTTGTCCATAATTACACTCCTTCAAAATGCATTCACTACCATAATATGCATTAAGACACAGAATAGTTCTGTCCTTTGGGGAGATACTAAAAAGGGTGAAAGAAATGGAAGAAAAGAACAAATATTTTGAAAAGGAACTGTCGACAAACATAAAAACAATAGAAAACATATTCAGCGGTGACAGCACCCTTCGGAAAAGGGAATTTTCGCTAAGTGGTATTTCTGTATGCCTTTTTTATTTTGACGGAATGGTTAATGTAGAACTTATAAACGAATCCATAATAAAACCGCTTGTTATAGCAAAAGGGAAGATTATCCCTCAAAAAAAGGCGAAACACATTAAAGAGAATATTCTTTTTGCAAGTGAAGTCGGTGAAACCTCTCTTGTGTCTGAGGCGGTGTCGTCAATAATGTACGGTGACACCCTTTTGCTGATTGAAGAAAGTCGTGTCGCTTTAAAAATTAATACAAAGGGTTGGAGGACAAGAGGAATATCCGAACCCGAA
Organism: Acutalibacteraceae bacterium; assembly: GCA_045615225.1. Lineage (GTDB taxonomy): Bacteria > Bacillota > Clostridia > Oscillospirales > Acutalibacteraceae > SFWF01. Next base: position 2,090 of record JAZLEK010000077.1, read on the forward strand.
AACGAACGGATTCTTCAGGGCCCCCGCGAAGGCTTTGACGAAGCGGCAATGTTCAATGTTGCGATGATACGCCGAAGGCTTCAAACACCGGATTTTTGCGCCAACACCGTTCGGCTTGGAAAACAGACTAACACCTATGTTTTTATTTGTTATATAAAGGGGCTTGTAAGTGAAACCGCACTTAAAATATTAAAGGAAAGGCTTTCAAAAATTAACATCGATTCTATACTCGATTCAAATTATATCACCGAACAAATAAGCGATAATAAATCTTCTCTTTTTAAGTCTGTTGGCTCAACCGAACGTCCCGACATAGTCGCCGCCCGTTTGCTTGAGGGAAGAATTGCGCTTGTTGTTGATTCAACCCCTGTTGTAATTACCTTGCCATATCTTTTTTCGGAAAACTTTCAGTCTGATGAAGATTATTATATAAATTACAAGCTTGCATCGGCAGGCAGACTTCTTAGACTTATCTGCTTTTTTCTGGCAATAGGAATTTCTGCCGTTTATCTTTCTCTTACAACCTTTCATTTTCAGTTTTTACCGCCTGCCTTTGCTTTTACTGTGTCGGCGGCGAGAATGGGTGTTCCGTTTCCGTCGGCGCTTGAATGTATAATTCTAACCGTAATATTCGAAATTCTTCGCGAAACGGGCATAAGAATGTCCCAAAGTGTTGGCCACGCTTTGAGTATTGTAGGCGGTCTTGTAGTTGGACAAGCGGCAGTCGAAGCAAAAATTGTCAGCGCCCCAATGCTTATAGCCGTCGCTTTTTCGGGAATATGCGGTCTTATGGTACCCCGCCTTAAAACCGCCGTATTTTATATAAGGTTTATAATGATTTTTTCTTCGGCCCTTTTCGGACTTTTCGGTGTTTTCTCGGTGCTTTCCGTAATGCTGATAGCAATTCTTAAAATGCAGTCCTTCGGGGTAGATGCTACCTTGTCCTTAGAAAGACCGTCGATTCAGAGTCTTAAGGATGTTTTTATCAGGGTAAGTTGGTTGAATATGATAAAAAGGCCTCTGATACAAAAAAGAAATATAACAAGGAAAAAATAATGAAACTCAAAATCTTGATAATCGTTGCAATACTTCTTTCTCTTTGTTCCTGCGCATATACCGAGCCCAACGCTAAGTTTACCGTAACCGCTTTTGGCGTGTCGGCGAACAGTAAAACCACAAAGGCTTATCTTCAGGCTATCGACCCCGAAAACAGTCTTGAGGGTTCGGTAAAAACCTTTGAGGTTACAGGACAGGGGAAAAACTTAAGCCTTGCGTTAAGAGATATTAAAACCAAGCTTTCAAAAGAAGCTTCCTTCCAGCATTGTCAGCTTATAATTCTGTCACACGGTGTTGAAGAGAAGGTTTTTTCTGATTATCTCGGGCTTTGTAAACAAATAGGCATTCCGCTCAGAACAAAAATGATTTATACCGATAATATAGAAAAATTGCTGACAAACAAAAAAATTACCGATGCCTCAAATATAATATCCCTTTTAAAACAAGGCTACGAAATTTTAGGGTTCGGGAAACACAGCGCCCTCTTCGAAATACAGACAGCCGTTCTTACAAACAAAGGGAATTTTGCTCTTCCTGTGCTGAGTGTCGATAAGGACGAAATACAGATAGCGGGGCTTATGAAATACGAAAGACTTATCCCTGTAAAAAGGCTTGATTATGAAGAGAGCCGTGAATATGCAAAGGAGATAAATTAGGTGATTAAAAGCAATAAAATCAGTTTTATATGCCTTGCTGTTTCAGCTCTTATTGGAAATGTTTTTTTGATGGTAAGCTTTACGGGAAACTCTGCTAACGATATATTAGGGTTAATTTTAGCTATGCTTGCAGCCGCGGCAACGGTGCTATCAGCGAAGTGTTTTTGTGAAACCCGTTTTTTCAAGCTTATAAAAAACAAATCCATTGTTTTTGGTGCAGAAATAATTTTAACGTTACTTCTTTTAGCAACGATAATTATATTTACGCTTTTCAGTTTTTCTCGTTTTGCGGCAGAGGTAATGCTGTCTGTAACCAGTATTTTTCTTCCTTTTGTATCGGTTTTTATCATAGCCTTGTTTCTTGGGCTAAGCGAGAAAAAGGTAATTTTTAAATTTTCGGTAATAATCTTACCAATAGTTTTTGCAATATTTGTCCTTATGTTTGCCTATTCGGTGCGGTTTATGAATATAAAATATCTTGCTTTGTATAAAGAAGCCGATAGCGGTTTACTTAGCGCTTTTCTGCCTCTTTATCTGAATCTTACTTCTTCATCGGTCCCGCTTCTGATAATAGGAAAGCGCGAGAAAAAAAGAATATTCACATATTCATTTGTTATTCTGTTTTTGGTTGTTGGCATTGGATTCATAACAATCTTGGGTATGTTTGGAAGTGAACTTGCTTCAACCATTAAGTATCCTTATCTCAGCGCGGTGAGTACGGCGGCTATGGGCGAAATATTTTCAAGGTTCGACGGATTTTTTTATTTTTCGGTATTTTTTACAGTTATTATAAAGATTGGACTCTGTGTATATTCTTTTAAAGAAATATTCTCAAAATTTTTAAACTTTACTATTGAAAAGTGAATAGCTTTGTGGTAATATTACAGTATAAATTCCATAGGATAGTAATATCTTTTGTGCAATTTGTCGAAAAAATACGGTTTTTCTTGTATAAAGAAGCAATTACAGGGGAAATTGTAGGTTGTATATATGAAAGGGGCGCTTGTTTTGAAAGACTACAAGGCTAAAAACATTCGAAATGTCGTTTTTGCCGGTCATGCTTCGGCCGGTAAAACCTCGCTTGTCGAGGCGGCTTATTACCTTACGGGTAAATCCGACCGTCTTGGCACCATCGCAGAGGGCAACACCGTATCCGACTTTGATGCGGAAGAAATTCGCAGAAAATCAAGTATTTCTGCATCTATAGTTCCTTGTGAATGGAAGGATGTTAAGCTTAATATTATAGATACTCCCGGTCAGTTTGACTTTTCGGCTTCTGTGAGCGAAGGCTTCCGCGCAGCAGGAAGTTCGGTTATTGTTATTTCGGGCAAAAGCGGATTGTCTGTCGGCGCGCAAAAAGCCTTCGACGCTGCAACCAAAAAGGGAATTGCAAAGCTTTTCTTTATTAATAAAATGGACCACGAGCACGCTGATTTCTATAAGGTGTTTGAAGACCTTAAGGCTACATACGGTCCTATGATTTGTCCCATAGTTGTACCTTATGTTGTTGACCATAAGGTAGAGTGCTACATAAATCTAATTGATTTTCGCGCTTATGCATATAAAGACGGCAAGGCAACGGTTGTTCCCATGCCCGATATGGGCCATCGCTTAGAGGGCCTTCGTACCGCTATTAATGAAGCGGTTGCCGAAACAAGTGAAGAACTTATGGAAAAATATTTCTCGGGCGAAGAGTTTACTCCTGATGAGCTTATTATGGGTCTTGCTACCGGTGTCCGCCGCGGTGAAATTGCTCCCGTATTCTGTGGAAGCGCGGCAACTCTTGAAGCTATCGACCAACTCCTTAACGGCCTTATCTGGCTCGCACCTTGGGCAGAAACCGTTGCAGGCGAAACAGGCGTTGACAACGACGGCAACGAAATTCAATTAACCGTTAACGAAGATGCCCAGACCGCTGCCATTGTATTTAAAACGGTAGTTGACCCCTTTGTTGGAAAACTTGTTTACTTCAAGGTTGTAAGCGGTAAGGTCACTTCTGATATGACATTACTCAATATGCGCACAGGCGCTAATGAACGTATTGGTAAACTTTACTATGTTTGCGGTAAAAAACAGGTTGAAACAAATGTTGTTTCCGCAGGCGATATCGGCGCAGTTGCCAAACTAAGCGCTACCGGAACAGGCGACACACTCTGCTCTCCCGCGCGCCCCGTAAGACTTCCCGAAATTTCTTATGAACTCCCCAACTATAAGATGGCTGTTCGTCCTAAGAAAAAGGGTGAGGAAGAAAAAATTGCCGCAGGTCTTTATAAACTTGCCGAAGAAGACCCAACCATCTCGGTTTATAATAACGATGCAACCTTAGAAATGATTTTGGCAGGTCTTGGCGAACAACATCTCGATACCGTTGCCAACAAGCTTAAAACCAAGTTCGGCGTTGAGGTTCAGTTTAATGCGCCAAAGGTTGCTTACAGAGAAACTATTCGCAAAAAGGCTAAAGCACAGGGCAGACATAAGAAACAGTCGGGCGGTCATGGCCAGTTCGGTGATGTTTG
>JAZLEK010000078.1:0-4026 GCA_045615225.1 Acutalibacteraceae bacterium
AAGTTGGGCGTTTTAATTTTATTTGAAATTTATAAATTTATAACTTTCAAGTATTTGAATAAACTTTGAAAGTCTCTCATATAACGGGTCAGCTTTTTCGCCAAAATGCTCTTTAACAAAAACCGAAATTTCTGTAATAGATTTTTCACCATCGATTAAAGGCCAAATAAAACTGCCCATCTCATCAAGATGAATATAACTGATTTTAGGTTTTTTTATAAGTTTTTGAGCAATTCTGTTAGCTATACCCTTGTTCTCGATTTCAAGCGTAACTATACCCTCTTCATCTGTTTTCCAGTTGATTTCGGGACTTCTAAGCGGAATTTTATCGAGATAGTTTTCATCAATTACCTTTTTCTTACTCATACATTTTCCTTGCGCTTCTTAAAGAGTGAGAACTTAAGAACAGTAAGAATAATAAGTCCGAGAAGAACAATACCGCCGATATCCATAACAATCTGAGGAATACCAAGCATACCTGAAAGGTCGATAACCTTATCTACGCCGAATACAGCAAGAAGTGCAAGAAGAATACCGACAAGGCCTTCACCTGCTATCATACCCGAGCAGAAGAGAATTCCATCGTTAACGATAGATTTCTTTTCTTCTTCATTCTTCTTAAGCTTATCGAGTCCAAGACGGATAAGACCGCCGACCATAATACAAGCATTAAGCTGAACAGGAAGATAAATACCGATTGCAAAAGGAAGTACGGGAATTCCGATAATTTCAACAACAACAGCAATAAACACGCCGATGAAAACAAGTCCCCAAGGAAGATTTCCGTCCATAACACCTTCGGTGATAATCTTCATAAGGGTTGCCTGAGGAGCGGCAAGCTGTTCCGAACCAAAGCCCCAAGCGGTATCGAGAAGATAAAGCGTACCGCCGATAGCAAGAGCCGCGGAAACAACACCGATAACTTCACCGATTTGTTGTTTTTTAGGAGTAGCGCCTAAAATATAACCGGTTTTAAGGTCCTGAGATGTATCGCCTGCAATAGCGGCAACAATACAAATTACAGAGCCGATTGCAATAGCGCTTGCCATACCTGCAATACCGGTAGCGCCTGTAATCTTAAGAATTAAGGTGGAAATAAGAAGTGTTGCAATAGCCATACCCGAAACAGGGTTATTACTGCTTCCTACAAGACCAACCATACGTGAAGAAACGGTTGCAAAAAAGAAACCGAAAATTACTATGATGAATGCACCGAGCAAGCTAACAGGAATAGCGGGTACAAGCCAAATAGCAAAAGCAAGAACAACAATGGCGCCAAGCACAAAACCAATATTCATATCTCGGCCTGTTCTCTCACCCGAAGCTTTTCCGCCGCCTGCCATACTCTTTATTGCGCCGCTAAAGGTAGTCACAATAAGAGGCAGAGATTTAATCAGACTTATAATGCCGCCTGCTGCAAGTGCGCCTGCTCCGATATAACGGATATAGCTGCTCCAAATAGCGCTTGCTCCTCCTGCTGCATAAACCTCGGCAATAGTTTGGTCGACAACAGGATAAATAGTTGCATCGCCGCCGAACATAACAATAAGAGGTATAATAACAAGCCAGCTAAGCACACCGCCCGCGAACATGAAAGATGCGATACGTGCGCCGCAAATATAACCAACAGAAAGAACTGCGGGATAAATCTGGGTACCAACAGCTCCTGCAAAGCCTTTAACAGCTACGGTAATTTCACCGGATACAAGCTTAAATCCGTCAATAATAAACTTAAATAAAGCGGCAAATCCCATACCTGCAAAAACGGTAGTAGCGTTTGCTCCACCTTTTTCACCGGCTAAAAGAACCTCTGCGCAAGCAGTTCCTTCGGGATAAGGCAGTACGCCGTGCTCTTTAACTATAAGCGCATTACGAAGCGGCACCATAAAGAAAACACCTAAAAGACCGCCAATTAAAGCGATAAGTGTAATTTCTACAATACCGGGCTTGTCCATTTTACCTTCCGACGCCCAAAGGAAAAGAGCGGGAAGAGTAAAAATAGCGCCTGCTGCAAGAGACTCACCTGCAGAACCAATTGTCTGAACTATATTACTTTCCAAAATTGAGTTTCTGCGCATAATGATGCGGATAACTCCCATTGCGATTACAGCGGCAGGAATAGACGCTGAAACTGTCATACCAACGCGAAGACCGAGGTATGCGTTAGCTGCGCCGAATACAACCGCAAGAATAATTCCCATAACAACCGAAGTTACGGTAATTTCCGGGGTAATTTTTTCTGCCGGAACATACGGCTTAAAGTCGTTTTTGTTTTCCATAATTACTCCAATCAAAAATTTAGTCCTGTTTATTATATCATAATCTAATTTTTATGGCAATAATAATTATTTTTTTAACAAAGAAAAAAGCAAGCCTTGCGACTTGCTTTTTCTATGAAGCTTGTTTAAGATTTTCTTCTACTACAGTTTTTGCGCTCTCAAACATTGTTTCGGCGAAGATGCCGTAGCCTTTTTTCGCGTCGTCAACAAGAACATGGGTTACAGCGCCGATTAGTTTACCGTTTTGGATAATGGGGCTGCCCGACATACCTTGAACTATTCCGCCTGTGGTTGATAAGAGCCTTTCGTCGGTCACTTCAACAAGCAAATTCTGAACGGCGCCTTGGCTTCTTATTTTTATTTCACAGCTATAGTATTCGGGTTTGTCGCCGTCTATTGTAGTTAAAATATAACCTTTAGCGTTTCTTACCTCTTGCTTGAGGGCAACGGGAAAAAGAGAATCGAGAGAAATATCACAGGTCACGCTCCCGTACACACCGTTTTCACAATTTTTTGAAAAATCGGCAATTTTTCTGCCCGAAAATGAGCCTGTCAGTTCCCCTGTAGTGCCCGACTTCCCTTTTTTATATGAAACAATATTAGCGGTTACAAATTCACCTGAATTCAGGCTCAAAAGCGTTCCTGTTTCACTTTCACAAATTCCATGACCAAGCCCCGCCACCATATTATGTTTCGGGCTGTAGAAGGTCAGCGTACCAATACCTGCCGAAGAATCCTTAACCCAAATGCCCGCCCTGTAAATTCCGCTTGATTTTGATTTTGCGGGATAAAAGCTTATTGTCTTTTCTTTTCCTTCGTGAACAATTCTCGCAATTATAAGTTCGCCGTTACTATTTTTAATTATTTCTGAAACATCTTCGTTTGTATAAACATTAATATTATTTAACGAAACAATAAAATCCCCCTCTTTAAGACCTGCTGTCTTTGCGGGATTTTTATTTTCATTATCTGTATCTATATCACTAAACCCAACAACAAGAACGCCTTCGGTATAAATCTTAATACCGAAGGGTGTGCCGAGAACCGCAACATAGTTTTCGTCGACCACCTTAACGTTTATCTTCTTTGCGGGGATAATACCAAGAAGTTTTAAATCCATCTTAAAGGTATCTCCCTTAGCCGCCTGATATTCAACCTTAACATTATCATCCACGCAATACGAAGCTCTTACAGGCACAATAGAATCAATTTTTAAGGTATCGCCTGCATTTATTAAATAATTGTTTGAAACGCTGTTACTCAGATAAAATAGCGAAGAAAAAACACCTATAAAAAATAAAGCAACCATAACCGTTATGCTTTTAATAATAATCCTTGCAGTTTTCATTTTTTCGCCTCCCACAAGAATTACTATTGCCGAAAAAATTTTATATATTAAATGAATAATTTGTTATATTTCAGCATTTTACAAGTATGGTTTCTTCGCCGATTATAGAAATATTTTCCCAAGGTATAACAAGGTCGTCATCTCTGCCAAAAAGCCCGAAACCTTTTGGTTTTCCAAAAATTATTATTGACGAAAGCTTGCCGTTTTCGGTTTCAAGCTCAATATCGCCGACAAAACCGAGTATCATTCCGTCTTCTATACAAACCACCTGTTTATCTTTGAGTTCTGCAATTCGTTGAATCATATAATCACCCCGATAATTATATGATTTAGAATTTATGAATAACCCTTAATTTTGCAAATTGCGCCTTTTTCAAGCCGCGACACCTGCGCCTGAGA